>CAZZIY010000095.1:0-7812 GCA_964654525.1 uncultured Vampirovibrionales bacterium
TTTAAAACTATGCCTTAGTTTTGGGGTAGATATCCGCACCGCTCTGATCCCAGTCGCCCCAGCCGCACACTACATTATGGGTGGGGTTTCCGTCAACACTCACGGAGAAACCTCTGTTCCATATCTGTACGCTGTGGGAGAAGTGGCACACACTGGGCTTCACGGAGCTAACCGACTGGCCAGTAATTCCCTATTGGAATGCTGTGTGCTGGCACGCCGTGTTGCACACAGAATATTATCTTCAGAAGCCAAAATACTCCCTCCTGCCTTTGCCTTAGAGCAGTTGGCCAGCGATTTTACCCCCAGTCTGTTTGAAACTCAGCAAAACGCCCCTGTAATTTTGAAGGCTTTAGACACGTTTCACACGGCCATGTGGCAGGATGCCGGCATCGTTCGCGACGGTGCACAGCTCCAGAAGCTGATCGAGAAAATCACACAATGGAAAAGCCAATGTCTCCAACAGGGCTGGAATGCCAGTGTACCGTTGGGGGCTTCCTACTGGCAACAACTTCAGACCGCCCATGCGCTGGTCAGTGCGGCTCTAAAACGCGAAAACAGTATCGGTGCCCACTTCCGTTCTGATAGCAGCAATCCCGCCAACGACACGTCAAAAACGAGCTTACAGAAGTCTTTACTATGCACTCCCTAGAGTCAAAAACTGCGCAAACACTGATGATATCAAATCCACACTGTTTTCCTCCAGGTTACCCCCCAGGTTACTTAGACCGCTGTGTGCAAATTGCAGTGGAAGAGGATCTGATCGCAGGGGACATCACCACCGATAACTTACCGTTTTCTCATGCCCCTGTCTCAGCCAGAATCATGAGCCGTTCCTCGGGAGTTTTAAGCGGCTTGATGGTTACCGAAGCAGTGTTTCGTTATATCGATAGCAATGTCCGCTTTCATCCTATCCTCTTTGACGGCGCCTCACTGTGTGAAGGAGCGGTGGTTGCAGAAATAGTGGCTCCGGCCAGCACGCTCCTCAAAGCAGAGCGTGTAGCACTCAACTTTTTGCAGCACCTCAGCGGGATCGCCAGCACCACTGCACAGTGGACTCAAGCAGTTTCTGGCCTGAATGTTCGCATTACAGATACCCGAAAAACACTACCCGGTCTTCGCCTGCTGGAGAAACAGGCGGTTATCCACGGAGGTGGCTATTCTCACCGGCTCCACTTGGGAACCTCTGCAATGCTTAAGGACAATCACCTCTTTGCCTTGTCTCAATTACCCACTGCGATGGATATTACTCACGCTGTTCAGTGTCTTCGAGAGCGGATAAGCCATACTGCGACCATCACGGTTGAAGTTGACAGCCTCAGTCAAATCCCTGCCGTTCTTGAGGCAGGAGCCAATGCTATTTTGCTGGATAACTTCTCAGTTGAGCAGACGAAAGAAGCCGTCACCCTGATTCGACAGTCTGGAAAGACGATTTTTATTGAGTCCAGTGGGGGGATTCGCCTGGAAAATGTTCGAGATTATGCTCAAACTGGTGTGGATATCATTTCAACCAGCCAAATCACTATGGCAGCCCGTGCACTCGACCTGGGACTGGATTTTTTTGAAGCCAAGTAGCGCGAAGCATAGTAGTTAGATGCCGCAAACCGAAGAGTAGGCGCAATACTTGTCTGGACAACGTGCGGGAAGAACATATTCTGTCGCATTATGGAGTTTGAGTACCGTATCCAAAATACGCTGTCTGGCCGCTCGGTGCTTTTCTGCGGTGTAAAGTACCGTTTTTTCTTTTATCTGGATAGGTTGCTTCTGGTCAGACTGTTTCTGGGTGGGCACCTCAACATACGCAAAACAAAGCTGTTCATGGGTAATTTTTTCTGGCAATGCAAGCTGGTGCCTGGCTTCATAGACAGCATACAAATACACTTGCGTTTGCCAGTCATTTTCAGGGTCTTTTGGGACCGCAGTCCCTGTCTTCCAGTCCACAATACAGAGCATTTTTTGCTGTTCCAGCCAGACAATCCGGTCAACGCGACCGCTCAGCCATAATCCACTTGTTAAATCATTATCGAGATAGATATGAAAGGCCCACTCACTACTTACGGCGGGTATCGTTACCAAGGGATAGTCTAATAATGCAGTCCACATTTGCTGAATCAGGGGAGAGGCCGTCTGAACCACTTGTGTGACATCCAGTCCACGGGCCTGATAATCGAGCAGTTTGTGAATATCTTTTCCCAACGCAAAGGAGCGCGTATCCGCAGGCCAGTGGAGGGCTTTGACATACTGAAACTCATACTGTTTTTGACAGCGAGACCAGGACTTTAAGCGATCTGAGGTGATTACTTGAAACGAGACGTCAGACGGCATGCACACCTTCCTTGGCAAGTACTGCGGAGCCTACATGTGTATTTTCTGTCAGCCGACTCAGTTCCTGAAAGGCAAAAGAAGGCTCTAAAGGCTCCATCTTTTTCCTGTAGCGATTCATTGCCTGTTGATGGGCAGAAATAAACAAACCCCGGCGCGCTCGGGTAATGCCTACATAGATCAGCCGCGCCCGTTCTTCCTGCTTGGCCACCACCATTGGATCATCAATTGACTCATTGGCAGGGTCTAAATTATTGTCAAATCTGGCGCACAGCCCGTCCAACCAGTAGATCACTTTGTCAGAGTCTTTGCTTTTAAAGTCTTGTTTTTGCAAAAACGGCATCAGCACAAAGTCAAACTCTTGTCCTTTGGATTTATGGAGTGTCATCACCTGGATCACCTCTGGATTTTTCAGCGAATCATCAGGATTAAAGCTATTATGGCGAAAGCCCTTGCTCATCAGCCAGCTTAATCGCTCAATCAGAGCTTCCAGCGGCATAAGCGTCACGACATCTTTGAGTTGCCTCTGGATTTCTTCAATTACGAGTGCAAATAAATAGCCTTGGCTCCGGGCCTCAGGTGTTTCAAACAGACGGTTCGTCGCACGCACAATGACTTGGGTCATATTACGGTCAGACACCAGGCGGGTGTCATCGGCGAGATCGAAGAACCACTGCAGCAGGACGGTATCCTCTATCCAGTCTGGGCGTTGATGGATGAGAATCGTTGAGGCAAGATACTCTCGTTGCCGCAGGGCCCTTGTCTGTGGGGTTTCCTCAGGGGCGTCTTCACTCAAATTGACGGGCTCAATCTGTGCGCCTACTCGGGTTTTTTGATAGGCGTCAAAAAATGCCAACTGCCTCTCACACTGCCCGGGTGACTCTAACCAGGATAAGTAATGGAACAAGACCTGATAAACCAGTTGCGAATCCGCCTTGTCCGTCAGACTGACTGCCATCAGGCCTGATTCTTGAAACCGCCTTGTCACGTCCAGCACCTGTTCGTTGGTAAACCCTAAGACGGCCACTTGCTTGTCCGGATAGCGTCCTCTGAGGCGCTGAACTGTTTGGATCAAATTGGTGATTTCATCTTCATACGTATGATAGAGGGTTGTCACAATGGGCTCCATCAGGGTTGGGTTTTGGATGTCGCCACTTGCTGAGACAACGGGCTGCATTGCAACCGGAGAAAAAGTATTTTCAAGACCAGGCGTATTCGTGATCGTATCCAACCATTGATTGGCTAGCGTGATAATTTCTGGGGCAGAGCGGGCGCTTTGCCGCATCACGACCTGATGTTGACTCCTGGCAATAAAATCTCGAAACACTTGAGGGTCAGCCGCGTTGAATGTCGTGGTGATGGACTGGTTGGTATCCCCGGTCCGGATCAGGTTGGGAGTATTGCCGCCCAATAGCCCAATAAAACGTTGCATTAACAGAGAAGAGTCTTGCGCTTCATCTTCAATAATCACCTGAAATTGGGCTTGATAATAGGCCAGAATCGACGGTTCTTGTTCTAACAACTGAATGGCCTTCAAAATCAGATCGTTAAAGTCCCATAGCCCGCCTTGCTGTTTGCGGTTTTCATACAGATGGTAAGCATTTAAAAAGCGACGCAGCTTGGGATATAACTTATTTTCTTGCGATTTTAGCTTTGTGATCGCCTCTTCGAGCTTATCCGGCATTAACTCCAAGGTTTTTGCATGTTTAATCCCTGCTGCAACTAGCCTTCGCCACGTATTTTCATGCTCTCCCTCAGTCAAGGTATGGGAGATCACTTCATTGAGCAGCGTATCACTCTCAAAATCATCCATAATCTTTATTTGATCTGGATCGTATCCCAACTTTGCCGCATGATCATGCTCCATCAGTACCCGAAATGCCAAGCTATGAAGGGTCGAAACAACAGGCAGTTTCCCCTTAGTCCAGTTGAGTCTTGTCTTTAAGCGAGTCAGTAGCGTTTTGGCCGCCGCATCCATGTAAGTCAAAAGCAAAATGGCATCCGGTGGAATCCCACGGGCGACCAGGGCTTGGACCAAAACCACATTCACATAGGTTTTTCCCGCACCAGGCACGGCTGTAATTGCCATCGTGCCGCTTTGATAGTCCAGAACTGATTTTTGATCCTCTCTGAGTAGCGCAAACAAACTCTCTTCTGTGGGAATATCCATAGCCTCTTGCTCAGGCAGCATCCGAGACAGCAGAGGGCCATGTTGAGAGAAACCGTAATCATCCAAGTCGCTGGTAAACACTTCGACACGCTCGGTGGCCAGTAGCATCAACTGTCTGCAAACATGACCGGCCCTTTCGCGAATCAGTGCTTGTGCCTGGGTTTCGCCTAACCGAACAGTTTCTCCGTCCCAGTTGGGAGAAAATACCCAGCTATTGTAGAGGGCAGCATCATCACTACGGGCCCATTCTCGTGAAGTGGCATCCAGCCAATACTGAACAGGGCGTGTCATTTCCAGGTCTATCAATTTTTGTGGTGTGGCAATCACAACCACTCCCTGGGGAATGTCTGGCATCTCAGCTGGGGTATCGGCAACGGTGCCTTGCTTTAGTTGCTCCAGCCAGCGCTTGGCATCTTGAGAATCCTGTGTCAGACTGTGCTCCCATAAATTTCCCTGAACTGATGAGCCAACCCCTTGAACCCACTTTCGGCGAGCCCGCTGAACTGTGCAGTAACTTTGATAATTCTGTATCACACGCTCAACAGATTCAAACGAGGTTTCATCGGTGGCATAAACGCGAACCACATCGTGAAAAGCACGGTACAAAAGGTCTTCAAAAGTGAATGTTGTATCGTCACTCTCCCCTACTGTTTTTAGCCAGCCAGCTAGATGAGCCAAACGGCACTGGGCCTCGGTGTCAGAAAGAGTGATCTCTCGCCAGAGCTCAGGGGAATCTATTTCGCTGGGAGCAACGACACCACGGGCGAGCTTTTCAATGAGTAACTGGAGGGCATCACTCACCTTATCTCCGCGAAACTGAGGGATATTTAAGGCCACGTGAAACACGTGATGCCATTCCATTGGGGATAAGGGCCATTGCCACAAAGCGCTGTAACATATTTGAATTAAAGAGACAAAGCCTCGGCACAACGGGTCATCAACCGGTCTTAAAGTCCCTGTCATCCAGAAGTGAGGTATTCGACGGCGGTTTAAACACAAAGACAGCGCAGTTTTACTGAGCCGGTCTGCTTTTGGCAGCACCAATACGATTTGCTCAGGGCCGTGTATGATATCTTCCTCTATTTGATTGGCCACGGCTTCGAACATTTCCACCCGTGTGAACTGGGAAGTATGCACTTTCACCGAATCAGACGCCAGGCTCTCAAAAGGTCCATAGGCAGATTGCCAGTTTCGCAACAACCGATTGGCATTGTCTAAGTTAGTGTAATCTGTTCCGGGTGAGAGATGCAGGATTAGGGCCTGAGGATTCTTTGATTTAAGCACCTGCCACCCTGCGGGATAAGCATTGAGATAGCCGCGGCGGGATCCACCATCTGGATCGGCGGTCATTGCAACAAAATCAACTTGTGGTAGCAGCCATTCGACATAGGCCTGCTGCGCAGGATGGGTTTCATCCACATCATCCACCAAGAATGCTTGAAGGGCGGGGAAACCACAGGCTTTTTGAAAAATTTCAGAATGTTTCAGCAGCCAAAAGAACATGTCCAGCTGCTTATTAGGGTCTAAGGCTCTAAGCACATAGCTCCAACGATCACATGTCTGCTCGATCTCTTTCACCATGGTCTGAAGTGGGTTTTCAAGAAGGCCATCACGGTAATAAAACTCAGACCTGGAGAGATTATTCTCTGAACGCAGACGAGCCCTTCGCACCAGTTGGCTCACATACATCCGCGCACTGCCCTTAATGACAGGTGCCAATTCTGGATGCTGCTGGCAACCCCATTGCCACAGTTCATTCAGCCATAACTCTGTCTGCTCATAACCTGCCAGCTGCAAAGGACGAATGCTGGCCTCACCGCTACCCATCAGGCGTGCAATCGCCTCTTCAACTAAAGGCCAATAGTTTTGCAGTTGTGTTCGCACCCAGCCAGAAAAAGTGTAGATCATCAAGCCGCCGAGGGCGTGATTTCCAGTTGCTGCCAGTTTTTTTGTCAGCGCATTACGAAAGGCCAATTGCCGGGCGCGATTACTCGTGAGAATCAGCAATTGATCGGACTTGCTTGAGAGATTGCTTGAGGGGGTCTCTTGTGGACAGGCGAGAAAATCGCAGGCGTTTTGTATGAGCCACTGGGTCTTTCCAGATCCCGTGGGACCTTCTGCGAGCCTGAGTGCTGCTAATTTGGGCGGTGAACTTTCCACATCCATACTCTTTTATAATAGACCGAATATGCTAGAATCCGATTAATACTTCGATTACTCGTTACGAGAAAGATAGGACACGAGATTAAACAATGCTACCTGTTGTCAGCGAAGCCAACCGAAAAGCCCTTGAGGCGCTATTGGAAGAGGATCCTGACGCCTGGAAAAAGCAGATGATCCACTATATCAAAGAAGAAAATCCAGAGGTCAACACGATTTTGGTTGATTTGGCCCAGCGTTCCCAAGATCCCAAGGCAGTGATTATGGCTGGATTTTTTGTGTATCAGGCACTGGATTTGGCCGCACGCGAAGAAGATGCTAGCCTCGATGCGGTGAGCATCGAGTAAATATAACCCATGCAGTGAGCATCGAGTAATTAAACTCTCAGCGGTGAGCTTCTAAAAGCCACGTTAGCAGCCAGCAAGTTAGCGTCCAGCTGTTTGTTGCTGTATTTGGCTTTGCTGGATGACGATATTGGCCTTGCTCAGCATTGCCAGCACATTCATACTGCGGTTCAATAAATCATCACAGTTACTGCGTGCCTCGTGTAATTCTTTCAGTGCGCCAAGGTCCTTGGCATATTTTTCACCAAGATGACGCTCCAAATCCCCGTATTTACTCACGGTACCCCCAAAAAAGCCCCATTATAACCCCGTAGTTTGCCTATATCCCACCCGGTCAGACATGCTGACACGGTTACATTGTTTCCCCGTATTGATATAAAAACATCCTACCCCTCAGTTGATGCTAGCCGTGAGATAAATCTTTAGAAGTCCTTAAAAATCTTTATTCTTTGAGAATCTATTCCTCGAGCGATTCAAAATTGCGGTGATACACGTACTGAAATAAATTCTCCACATCCCTCAAATCCACACTCTTCCCCTTGCTCTGACACGTATCTAAATAAAGGTCATAGGCATTAATCAATGAATTTAATTGTTCTGCCAGGATATGGCGCATAGAGGGATTGCAAACATAGATGAAATTGACTGCCCGGTGCACTAGGGGGTCTTTGTCATACCAGCGGTTCCGTTGCTTGGACTTAATCAACCCCACTGTTCTATCCACACCCAATGAACGCAGCTGGGATGAACGTTTTTGATCCAGTTTTACCCCTTCCTCTGTGGTCAGCAGGAGTTTTGCCATAATCAACAAGACGTCTA
>CAZZIY010000096.1:0-7770 GCA_964654525.1 uncultured Vampirovibrionales bacterium
AAAATTCCCCGAAATACTGATTTCAAAGAAAGAAACCATCACAATCAAGGTCAAAATCATATCCAGAAATCCAATAGCGGCATAGGGAAGCACTTTCCCAATCATTAAATCAGCCACGCGAATGGGAGTCACCATTAATTGCTCCAGGGTACCGTTTTCTCGCTCTCGAACAATGGCAAAGCTGGTAAACAAGATGGTCATCATATGCATAATAATGGCCAAAATTCCGGGGATTAAGAAATACGCCGACATGAGATCTGGGTTATACAGGACTTTGGTCACCAATGAAATGGATCCAGCAGCCGGTGTATTCGGCGGGTTACTGGCGGTCTCTGACGACGGATAAGGCGTTAGCATTTGGCTTTCAAGGGCTGCCTTGGATTCTTGTGCCACAATCAAGCTGGCTGCATTGACAATCCCCTTTGCAATAGAGGCATTGGCACCGTCAACCACCACATTAATTTCTGCTGGTTCAGACCCAGATAAAATTTTGCTGGAGTAATCCGGGGGGATAATGATTCCTACACGGTAACGGCCTTGACGAATCGCCTGAAACACGGCTTGATCGCTATTGACATAGTTTTTGTCATTAATATCAAAAAAAGTACTGTTATCAAAAGCATTGAGCAGATCGTAAGACGCATTACGTTGGTCATAATTGCAGACGATCGTCTCAATATGCTTTAAGTCCCGCTGTATCGCTAGTCCCGAGATCACCAGCTGAATGATGGGGAGTGTGATGATAAAAGCGACCAGATAGGGGTCTCGCATCAACTGTAATAGCTCTTTGCGGAAGATAGAGCGGATGCCGTCCCAAGTCCAACGAAGTTTTTTAACTGTATCTGGCTCAGACACTGAGACTTTGCTCCTCGGCGACGCGCCGTTCTTCTTCAATGTTAATCTGCGTCAGTGTGACAAACACGTCTTCCAGAGACGGTTCAATCGGACGTTGAGAAAGGACCGAAACTCCTGATGCAGAAAGGTCTTTTTGGAGTTGCTCGGCCTGGATACCCTGTTGGGTGACCACGTGGAGAGCTTGACCAAAAATCGTCACATCCTCAACATAATCCAAACTTTTGACGACATTAAACGTCTTTACCAAGGGGCGACAGATGACTTCAAAACGCTGATTGTTGTGGCCGACTATTTGCCGGATCTGTTTCAGCTCATCGGGTCCACCACTGACAATCAAACGAGAGTTATAAATATAGCCAACACTGCTGCAGCGCTCCGCTTCATCCATGTAGTGGGTGGTGACAAAGAGGGTCACCCCTGCACTTGCCAGTGAAAAAAGCAAATCCCAGAGTTCCCGGCGAGCAACAGGGTCCATAGAGGCGGTAGGCTCATCTAAGAATATAATTTCAGGCTCATGAACGAGAGCACAACATAGTGCAAGCCGTTGTTTCCAACCGCCCGAAAGATGTTTTGCAAGATAGCGTTGATACCTAGAGATGCCTACCAGTTCGATCACTTCTTGCTTACGAAGATACCCGGTTTTTCCGGTTACCCCGTATAGATGGGAGTAAAAATCCAGGTTCTCTTGAACCGTCAGATCCTCGTAGAGACTAAACTTTTGAGGCATATATCCAATTTTGGATCTGACTGCCTCAGGGTCTGCCACCACATTCACGCCGCTGACCGATGCAGTGCCAGACGTTGGGGGGAGAAGGCCACAGAGCATTTTGATGGTGGTCGATTTCCCGGACCCATTGGGCCCGAGAAAGCCGTAAATTTCCCCCCGCGCAATCGATAAATTCAGGTCAGTGACGGCTGTCTTATCATTAAAACGCCGGTAAAGGTGTTCCGTCTGGATAGCCCATTCCTGTGAGGTCACTAAAACAACGCCTTATCACTACTACTTCTGCTTTTGGGTGAAGATCACATTGACTCGCATCCCGGGGTTGAGATGCTTTTTCCCGTTGGTATCCGTATTGTTGATGTGGATTTTAACCCGAAAGGAGGGCTGCTCAGAGTTATTACTGGTACTACTGCCAGGGACAAATTCACTTTTGGGATTGATGGTGACAATCTGGCCTTTAAATTCACTGCCAGGGTAAACTGGAGAGATTACTTTGACCTCGTCACGCAGTTGCAGAAAGTCCAGCTTGTCTTCTGGAACATAGATATCGGTCCACAATGACTCGTAATCGATGATAGAGACAACGGGCCGGCCGGGTTGAATGAGCTCACCTGGATTGACGGTGATGCTGCTGATAAACCCTGGAATAGGAGATTTAATAATCAATTCGCTCTGTTGTGCTTCTAAGGATCCCAGTGCGCTGTTGGCTTGTTCGACTGAAGCCTTTGCAATCTGGACTTCTCCGGGTTTCGCGCCTTTTGTCAATTTTTCGAACTGAGCTTGCGCTGCTTTGAGTTGCGCTTTGGCTATCAGTATTTGCTCTTGGGGGGCTTTTTTAAGAAGTTGCAAACTGGCTTTGGCCGTATCAAGGCTTGACTTTGAGGCGTTAAACTGGCCGCTGATATCATCATAACGTTGTTGAGAGATGATTCCTTCGTGGAGCATTTTCGCTGCATTGTCTAGGCTGGCTTTAGCGGTGTTGTAACGAGCTGTTGCTTCTCGAAGTTTGGCGTCGGCCTGATCAAGCTCTTCGGGTCGTCCCCCGCGTGAGAGCATCCGAAAATTTTCTTCTGCCTGTTGCACTTGTGCTTGGGCCTGCTTAATGTCAGATTTGTCAGGTCCTTGAGCAACAATGGCTTCTTGAGCTTCTGCTTGCGTCAAAGAAGCCCGAGCAGAGGAAATTTTGGCTCGCATTTCGGTGTCATCAAACACAATCAAGGGTTGATCCTGCTCGACGGTGTCGCCCTCTTTGACCAAGACCTGTTTGATTCGTCCCCCTAGGCGAGAGGCATTTTTGACTTCCTTAGCCTGAACGATACCGGAAATGGTAAACGTCGGTTGGGTAGGAAACAGCAAAGAGAAAATTAGCCACAGGACCAGCAGAACACTCGTCATTGTGCTCACTGGCTGCCAGGGAAGTTTGGACCAGTCAAATTCAGATAGAATCAGTTTTAATGACAGATTTTTTGGGGGGGTGTTTGTGGGCGTATTCATATTCATAAAAAGTCGGAGATTCAACTTGCGGTTCGACCAGTGAAGCGCCCTTATCTTAACAAAAGCAGTTTTAATCACCAACTTGAGTTTAATAGCTTGGGCTTAATAAGCGATGGGACCTGAAGGGCATTGAGCTTCCGGTTGCAGCTGTTTTGTGACTGGCTTTTCCCACACCCCAACCAGCAGAACCCGGGGAATAGGAGAGCCTGTCCTGGCAAAGAGGGGGGATTCTAAGGGTATTAAATGACGCCCGTCGCCATCATACAAGGCTTTCTCAGAGGAGTAATCACACAAATCAGGAGAAGGAATGTGTAACCGATCTCGATGCGCGCTGGTTTTTTGGGGAAGCCAAGCCCTATCGTGTATTAACGTTAATGGAGACTCTTTTAATAGAGACGTTGATGGTGCGACCTGCTCAAAGACAATTTCTGCCGCATGTTTACTTTGGACAGAGTCGAGCACAAAGGGTGGCAATTTTAAGGAGGCATAACGGGTTTTGACAAAGCCCAGAGGCTTGTCTTGATTCAATTCTCCCAAATCTAACCCGAATTCATTAAGAGTCAGGCTGAAATTCTCGCTGAAATTCTGTTTGTTGATGTCTGAGACGACGGGTTCGGTTTCAAACATCAGATAAACGGCAGCCAACCTTTTGCTGAAGAAACGGGCGGGAACCTCAATATGGCGAGTCGTATGTTGAATGGGCACGGTAGAGCTCTCTAATCTGGGTAATGTCGGTAGCGGAAGACCAACAAAAAAGCAGACTCCCAAAAGCCACCCCAAGAACCACATAATTTGCTGTCTGTTCTTCACAAAAAAATGGATTATGCCCATGCAGACCCAGAAAAAGAGTTGAACAAGCAGGACACTCGTATTGTTTGGGTTGGGGATACAGGCATAAACGCCCGTACTCACTATAAGAAAGAGCAGAAATAGGCTTAAATTTAGGTTGCTTTTTTGCTCGCACCACAAAGGGGATAGCACAAAATAGAAAGTAAATAGCATTCCAACGCCAAGCAACCCGGCGTTGCTGTCAGGTCGGAGCTGGCCGTTATTGAGCAGCACACAGGATAGAAACGTCACAACCAAGACCGCATGGCCGGCTAATTTCGCCTGATACGGTGCGGGCGCTCTGTGAAGTTCGCCCAACAAAACGGGAAAACCCAGTAAAAAAACCCCCGTCAGCCACGTATGCAAGGCATAAATAAAAGGGCGAAGCGCAGGAATACCGATGCTGGTGAGGAGCCAATGGGGAGCAAGGGTCATCATGCTGTATCCCTCTCGGGTAAAAAAGAGGTTTTGGACAGTCGCCTGAAGTGCGTCTTGTGTGTGGGGGAGTTGCTTGAGTAAGGGTACTGACAAAAACGCTCCCCCGGCCAGTATGCCTGCTCGTTGAAGACTGAACACGACCAAAGCACTGGTAAACCAGGTGAGGGTAAGACTGGTAAATGAGCAGGAGAGCTTGGCAAACGTGGAGAAAAATGGGGCACAGCACTGTGTGCCTGATGGTATGTCAGATGAAGGTTCTGCTCCATATTCCTGATGGTGGGTCATCAATTGTTTGCTAATAAAGAGGTAAATCCCTGTGAGCGTCCAAACAGGCCAAAATATTTCCGTGCGTAGCATCATCAGCAAAGCCAACAGCGGTAAAAAGACTAGCTCTGATCGCAACAGTAGCAGCGGCAAGCGAGTTATCACAGCAGCCAAGGTGAAAATCAGCAACAAAGAGAGTAGCCCCGGGCTATATACCGAGATCATCGCAACAATAGGAAGATAAAGAACCAATAAGCTCCCCAAGAGGTAGGGCGTCCAGGAGAGCGGACGGTGAAAGGAGAAACCACGGTATTTACTGGGAAGGAGCGATTGTGTCCATGAGGCCAGACAACAAAAGCAGAGTAGATAGATGGTTTTTTGGAAGTCTAAAGAGGGCGGTTTAGACAGATTGAACAATAGACGTGCAAGGGCTTCCGCAATAGAAGCTGAAGGACTCAAGTTGGCTTGCAGGTCCTGGGTAATCATATAAAAAAACTAAAAAAACGAGAGAGTTTGTCTGTTTTAGCCATGACCACTTAGTCTATGTGATCGTTTTCTTTCAGGTAATCGCGAACCAAGTTGAGTGATGCTTGCACAATACGCGTGATACGAGAGCTGGAAAGACCGACCAGCGAGGCAATATCTTTCACCTGCATATTGCGGTAAAACCGGTATTCCATAATGGTCCGTTCTTTGGGGGGGAGATTGGCAATGGCTTTTTTGATCGCACGGCCCAGTTCAGTAATTTCCAGCCGCTCATCTGGGGTTGCAGAAGTATCCTTGATGAAATCATAGGGTGTATCCCCATCTGATCCCTCTTGAATGCTGTCAATCGAGAGAATTGTCTCATAGACAGCTTCTCGAACTTGCTCTGGGCTATGCCCGGTTTGACCAGATGTTGCCCCTTCGCCAGTAGCCCCTTCTGGAGCTTGGCCTTCAGTGCTAGCAGGCGTCTCTTCCTCTTCTTTGTTATGTTTTAGGGTATACCACTTGTAGCGGGTGCGCAGTTCGTTGCGAATGGCCCAGCGAATAGCGGTGGCCATATACGAGGTGTTCATTTTCTCGATATCTTCAGGGCTCTTGTTTCTAAACAGTGCCTGAATGGCAATCGCCCCAATATTGACAAGTTCTTCGTAATCCACCATATGTGAAGGTATCCGGCGGTATTCCACCTTGGCAACACGCTCGACCAGTGGTAAAAACTGGGTGATGCTGACACGAGTGGTGCTTCGCCGGGGGTGGGTCACAATCAGAGATTCCTTTAACGGGGGTTAATTAGTGGGGATTAATGTTTTCAGAGGGGTCTAGTGGAAGGGCCTTGCCGCGACTGCGCCAGGCAAAGAGTAAGATTTCTGCAACCGCTTGATAGACATCGGGAGGTATTTCGTGATCCACATCAACCAATCTGTATAAGGTTCTGGCGACTGTGGGATTCTCCACAATCGGGATCCCGTGCTCGTTTGCAATCTCTTTTATCCGCTCTGCAAAAAGCTCTGTCCCTTTGGCCACCACTTTGGGTGCCTCCATGATATCAGCATTATACTGGATTGCCACGGCAATGTGTATCGGATTGGTTGTAATTACGTCCGCATCGGGCACAGCCTCCAGCATACTTTGCTGCAACATCATCATCCGGCGCTGTCTCAACGCGGCTTTTACGTGCGGGTCCCCCTCGGTGTTTTTGTATTCGTCTTTGATTTCTTTAAAAGACATTTTCTGGTCTTTCAAAAACTTCCAACGCTGAAACAGAAAATCCATACCCCCGAGGGCAAAAAAAGCAATACCGGCTACCATAACAAATTTAAAAACCAGCGCGCCCAGCACAGACATCAAAGAAAAGATATTTTCTGTTCCGCCAGTCAGCAGCAACTGAGGTAGAAACTCTTTAAACACCATAAACCCCGCCCAGCCGAGCACGAGCATTTTGATAATGTTTTTAACAAGTTCTACCAGCGTTCGCATCGAAAAAATATTTTGAAACCCCTTGACCGGATTGAGTTTGTCAAATTTGGGGTTGATTGATTTTGTGGCAAAGAGAGGTCCCACCTGTAAAAAATCGGTCAGTACCGCCACAAGCACCCCGACGGCCAGAAACGGTCCAATCAATAGAATGAGAGATTTGGCAGAGAGGGTGGCCAGATACTGCCAACCAATTTCTTCAATGCCTTTGTTGGGTATTTGCTCAAAGATTAAAATGAACAGGGACGCCACTTCGTGCCAAATCATCGGCGCCATAATAATGACCATGCTGAACATCGAGATTAAAAAGATAGATGAGGACAGATCCTTACTTTTAAAGACCTGACCTTCATCACGGGCTTTCTTCAGTTTCTGAGGCGTGGCCTCAAACTGTTTATCCTCATCAGCCAAGGGAATACCCCATTCAAGACAAAGCGTGAAATAAACGGTCCAACCGTCTTGATATTATAGGCCGGACACAACCGGATCGCAGGCTGGATGATTCAGCACGCAAGATGCCTGAGTAGAGGGCTTAAACACTGGTTCGGGCATAACGCAAGAAGGGGGCGGCCAGACCCAATAAGCCTGTCACTATCAGCAATGGGTACATCCCTGTTGCCAGGGCAACGATGCCGCTAATCGCAGCGGCACTCCCGCAAACGGCTGCATCAATTTTACGACTTCTGATATCAGCTGCCTCAATGGCGGCCATTCTCTTGGGGTGTTCATCGAGGGCTTTATTCATTTCACGCCACTCTGCTTTCAGCCAATCCGGCCAATCCGCAGGAAAACTTTCCGAATGGGCCTTGGACTCGTGTTTCCCAAAACGCGTTTGGCTGGATGCGCGTGACACGGCTATGGAACGGTCTTGGGAACGGTCTTGTATAAGGGCTCGCATCTTACTTTTCCCCTCTCTACAGAATCGTATCATTATAGACTGAAAATAGGGCAGCTCAAAGTAAATACCTTCAGTATGCCAGCGCTATTGGCTCTAGCACAGAGCCAAAAACGACAGAAAGGTGAGCCATATAATTTTTTTGCGGTGGGGTGTCAGTGCAAATAAGTCGTGCCATAGGGGCTTATTTGTACTAGCACTGCTGCGTACCACCGTAAAATGGGGGAGTGATGAAGGTAGTTCATTTGTCTGAATCAGAGTGCTGGGTCGTTTCTCTGATCCTGGCGGCGTAAGATTCCTCGTGGCCATTTGG
>CAZZIY010000097.1:0-2357 GCA_964654525.1 uncultured Vampirovibrionales bacterium
TACCTGTACCTGAAAAAACTGGCATGGCCAGAAACATCCCACTCACCCGAAATAACATCAGGAAAAAAGTAATTACCGTTGGTACTGTGATTAAGCTAAGATCCATCAAAAAAGATCCATTCCTGATTCCTTGTGCTTAATGGGTATATTGAATTAAAGAATTGAGAGTCTGTTGCGTGTAGTCCACCATCATTTGCAGCATCCAAGGACCCGTTAAAATAATGACCACCATGGATGCCAAAATTTTAGGGACAAAGGTGAGTGTAGACTCTTGAATTTGTGTGACCGCTTGCAAAATCGAGATTAACACACCGACCACTAAACTAACCACCAAGACCGGGGCTCCCAGCAAGAGCATCAGCCACAAGGTGTGTTGCATTAAATCGAGTAAAACTTTTTCTGTCATCGTGTTAGTGGAACCCCATCACCAGGGCTTTACAAATTAAGCGCCATCCATCAACCAAGACGAAGAGAATAATCTTAAAGGGCAAGGCAATGGTTGCCGGCGGTAAAAAGAGCATCCCCATTGAAACCAAAATACTGGAGACCACCACATCGATAATTAAAAATGGTAAAAAAACCACAAAACCCAGTGTAAAACCGGTCTTAATTTCACTAATAATAAAAGCGGGAATCAACACATGGGTGGGTACTTCTAAACTATTCTGGGGTCTGGGTAATTTGGCCAGCGATTGGAAGAGCTCAATATCCTTTTGATCTGTTTGTCGAAACATAAAGACTCGCATCGGCTCTGTTGCTCTTTTTAAGGCTTCTTGTTGAGACATTTTTCCAGCAAGATACGGCTGTAGTCCGTCGTTGTTCATTTTTGTAAAGGTTGGGGACATCACAAAAAACGTCAGAATTAAAGCCAATCCCACAATAATTTGATTGGGGGGCAATTGGGGAGAACCAACAGCCTGGCGAACCAGAGACAATACAATCACAATCCGCGTAAACGCTGTGGTCATAATAAAAATACTGGGTGCAAGCGTCAGAATCGTCAGCAAAATCAAGACTTGTAGAGATTTACTGACCTCTTGAGGGGAAGTAGCTTGGCCGAGTTTAATATCCACAGAGGGCAGCCCCCCTACAGCTTGAGCCCAAGTGGGTTGAAAACTTTGAAACAACAATGCAGCAGCAAACAATAGCACCACCGTTAGAACAACCACGCCGGTACGCTTTCCCAGTTGTTTCAGAAAATCCATATCAGCCAATGCCACGATATCCACAAATAACCACCTAATGTCTTAATCCCGTTTTACTTTATTATGACTGTATTTTCCCCCATCGTTCATCGTCCAATGTGTGGAAAGAGATTGGCCTGTCTTATTAATCCAACGGTCTAGACCCTTTGGAGAATCTTTTTAAAAAAGTAAAATGTTCAACCCAAGTGTTTAGCCTAGAGAGAAGACGGGAATAACAAGAGAGACGGAGCCTTCTTGGTGTGTGATTTCAAGGTTATTTTCGGCCCCTGGCGACTTGAGTGGCGCAGGGGCCGCTCCGTTTTTTTAAGTGGTCAGTGGATCGGGATGAAGTTTTTGCAGCTCTCGGTACAATTCTTGCTCTTTAGCCGAGAAGGACTGCGGTAACTGAACTTGAACCGTCACAAAGTGGTCTCCTTTTCCAGCGGTGGTTTGCACCCCCATTTCTTTTAGGCGAAATGTTTTTCCAACAGGCGTACAGGCTGGAATGGTCATTGAAACAGGTCCGTTGATGGTCGGCACATTAATTTTGGCTCCTAGAACAAGCGTATGCACTTGCAGCATCAGCTCAGAATAGACATGTTGACCCTCCACGCGCAGAGACGGGTCTACGGAAATTTTAATGACCAGAAAGAGGTCCCCACTTTCTCCACCGCCAGAGCCACGACCGCCTTCACCAGCGACTCTAACCTTAGACCCGTTTTTAACGCCACCAGGAATACGCACATCAATTTTTTTCAACTTGATCAAAATCTTTTCGCCAACACACTGCTGACAGATTGCTCCGTTCAACTTTCCGGTCCCAGAACACCGTTTACAAATCTCGTTATGTTGGACATTGACCGTTTTAACCACCCCATGCTCAGCTTCTTGCGGGAGCACTTGGGTCTCCACGGTGACATCTTCTCCCCGACGGTTCACCTGCTGACCTTGGAAAATATTCTCTGAGGGAGGGGGGTCTTTTTTTTCTGGTGTTTTTTTTGTGGGTCCAGTTTTTGGTTTTTTTAAAAAGGAATCCACAAACTCATGGATCGACTGGGTCTCGGGTTTAGACTCTGATGATGTTCCGGCAGACTGCTGATAAGCCGTTTTAGCAGAGGCTGACGTTGAAGCTGCTGAAGCCCCTGGAGTACTGCTAGGACTGGGTGGTGGGGT
>CAZZIY010000097.1:2457-7696 GCA_964654525.1 uncultured Vampirovibrionales bacterium
TGATTGATCATACATTGCCTTTTTATCAGCAGAGCCCAGTATCTCGTAGGCTTCATTAATTTGCTTAAAACGATTCTCAGCCTCTGGGTTTCCGGGATTAACGTCAGGATGGAACTGTCTGGCCAATTTTCGGTAGGCCGCCTTCACCTCATCAAGACCCACAAAGGACTCGAGTTGTAGTACCAAATAGTAATTCTTTAAACCCGCCATCAGCTTCTCAGAAGCCCTTCTTTAAAGCGAATGAAGACTAACCCCAAACCGGTCACAATCAACAACGGTATCCAAGCGACCAACCATGGGGGCAGTAAGCTCAAGCCCGCTAAATTATTAGAAAACGGCACCGTCACACTATATACCAGCAAGAGAAACACCCCCATCGTCAGCGAATAGTGCTTACTGGCCCGGGCTCTTTCCATACCCAATAAAGCCCCCAATACCGCAAACACCATTGAAGCAACAGGCAGTGTTAGTTTTTGATACAAGCGGGCTGTATAAAAAGAAACATCCTGCAGTTGTCCCCCTTCTTTCAGTAAGGCGAGATATTTGTTGAGAGAGAAGAAATTCATATCCAAAGGCCGTACCCGACTCACCCGTAATAGTTGATTTGGCTTGGCGCTAGTTGTCACCCAAGTTTGGCGAAAATCTTGCACGTCTCGGTAGACACCCTCAGTATCCATGCCGTAAGCAACCCCGTTCCATAATTGCCAGGCACCGACAGCAGGATTCCATCTGCCGTATTTAGCACGAACGATTCTCGAAAGCCGTGTTCCTGATTGTGAGAAAGGTCGGTAATAAAGCACAATAAAGTCTTGCAACCATCCTCCCAACCGGTAGTGCTGCACTTGACCAATCACCAGAAATTTTTCTATCCCCCCAGTGGCATCTCGCTCCAAAAAGGTGAAATTCTCGTCTTTTGGTTTTGTAATTCCCAACTTTTGGGAGAGTCTATCCTTCAACGGATTGGACCATGGGGTGATCGCCTCTTGGAAGAGGGCATGAACCCCCGCCCATAGAATCCCCACGCTCAAAATCGGGAGGAGCACCCGCCGTGGTGTCACCCCATGAGAGAGCATGGCAATCAATTCCCCATTCAGACTGAAACGTCGAAACAGAAAAATAGCCGAAAACAAAACAGCCAATGGAATCGACTGCTGCAGTGTGGCCGGAAGTTCAAGCAAAAAAAGCATCCCAACCTGAGAAATACTGGCCGTTCCCGTAAACATGGCATTAATCCACTTAAATAGTTTTTCAGGTGCCAACCAAATAATGGTAAACATCAGCACCCCAAAGGCAACCACGGCAAACATTTGGGAAAACAGGTAACGATCGAGAACTTTAGTAGACAAGGCTCTCATCAGAGTGTAAAGTCCTCTCCGAGGTAATATTGTCTGACCAAGGGGTTACGCGCCACATCATCCGTTTCCCCACTATAGATGACTTTGCCGTCATGAATAATATAGGCCCTATCGACAATGGAAAGTGTGGCCCTGGGGTTGTGATCGGTCAACAACACCCCCAAACCTCGGTCCTTCAAGAGACAAATCAACCGCTGAATATCCTGAATCGCAATCGGATCAATCCCTGTAAAGGGCTCATCCAACAACAAATACATGGGGTTAGCTGCAATGGCACGGGCAATTTCCAGTCGCCGTCTTTCCCCCCCGGAAAGTTGAATTGCTTTGGATTGAGCCAGACGCTCAATCCCAAATTCTTTGAGCAATTGATGCGCTCGGTGTTTTCTTTCTGCTTGGCTCAAGGGTTGAAACTCTAACACCAGCATTAAATTTTCTTCAACCGTCAGTTTACGAAAGACAGAGGTCTCCTGGGGAAGGTATCCAATCCCTGCTTTGGCCCTTTCATGAATGGGTAATTTTCCAATCGGCTGATTTTCCAGGAGTACTTCCCCCTGATCCGGCTGAATAATCCCCACCACCGCGTAAAAAGACGTGGTTTTTCCAGCTCCATTGGGGCCCAAGAGTCCCACCACCTCACCAGGATGAATCTCAAACGAGACATTACTGACCACAGGCCGGCCGTCATACTGTTTATGCAAGTGGCGAATTGCAAGAACCATTGAATATCTGCCTTTACGAGTTTAAACCTGACAAATTAATAAAGCTGGTCGTCCGGGGGGGCGGATTTTGACTTCACAGCTGCCTTTGTATTGATAGCTCCCGATCCCGAAGACACTTTGGTGTTTGCCCCGGGCGTCTGTTTTGGATCTGATTTGGTCGGGTCTTGCTTGGTCATAATTTTGGTTTTGACGTTACCCACGGCGTCAAAATGTTTTGGGTTCGTGGTGATTGTAATCACATCAGCTGTAATCTTACGATCAGAGGTTACAATCGTAGAACGGCCAGTGAGAATAACCCGGTCCACTTGCCCGTTCTTGAGTTTGAATGTGGCTTTGGGACCGTCTGTCTTATAGTCATCGTAAAAAATACGAACATTCCCGCTGGACAGTACCGTATCAGATAGCTTGTCATACTGCTGGTAGTCCGAAAATATGGTCATTGGCCGTGCAGGAGTTGTTGTCGGTTTCTCAGAAGGACCAGCCGTGGTTGTTTTTTGCTGTTTCACGAAGGAGCGAACATTTTGTTCAGCAATCATATTGCCTGATTCCATCATCACGGTTATCTTTTGACCGCGGACCTCACTGCCCCGCTTTTCTATACGAGCCCCCCCTTCAAATACCGCTTTTTTTGCTTTCCCAGTAATCGGATCCATCCACAGGGTGGCTGTTGGACTATAGGTTGTTGTTTCTAATTGATGCACAATCACATTACCATTGGCTGTCACCATTTTTGCGTTGTTATCAAATCTCTGTTTATCTGCCTTTACAGTGATTGGATTTGCCGCAACAGTGGTAACATATGAGGTCGTATCTCCTTCAGCGCTGAGTACATTCTCCAATAAATGAACTCTAATGATTTTACCGTCCAATGTATCTTCTTTCTTGGTGATCGGATCGATTCGCTTACCATGAGGCTCATTATAAAAGTTTGCCAGTGCTGGGTTTCCCTGCTCGTCTAAATCAATAGTCGCTTCCAGGCTTTTTATTCGGTAATTTTTATAGCTGACATTAACGTGCCCGATCAAGAAAGACTGATGCTTCTGGGTGTCATAGGTTTGATGATCAGAGGCCATATTCACTTCATTAATGGGCAGCCCCGTTGCACTCAGCACAACAGTTTGAGAGAGGGCAAGCAAAAAGAGGGCGGCAATTAAGCTTGCCCAAAAACGTTCAGACTGACAGGCTTGCTGCTGGAACATGGGAACACGACTTTGAGAAACAAAAAAACGCATGCCCAAGGGTATATCATAAACAGACCCGCCAAGCGCGCAGATTCATCGCCTGATTGGCATGGCTTTAACTGACATGTTTCCTCATGTTTCCTTTACAATACGGAGACGATGTTTAAGCAGATTTACCAGCAAGAAGAAGCACAAAAACAGGCGCTCATTGGGCCAGGTAATTCCATACTGGTTCATCACCCAGAACTTATCTCTGCGGTCTCCACTCCGCAAGAAGCCCTCAGCCTTCAAGTCCTCTCTCACGATGGCTCTGTCTTGAGTACCTATCAAGCTGGAGATTGGTGGGATACGCTTCCCAAAGTGACTCAATCCAGACGCATCATCTCGGCCCAGGGGTGGACTCAGCGTGCTGAATTTCAAGGAGTTTTGCTGAAATCTGTCTATGAAGATCTCCAAAGTCGCTTTCCCGAAAAATTCTCTGCCCTTCAAGAGCCTTCCGGCTGGCTTCAGCAAACTAACTTCTGCGGAGCAGAAGAATGGCTCCCACTTGCAGAGGCCTTGAGCCAAAAAGCGTTACTCTGTACACAGTTAAACGGAACCCCTCTCTCTCCATTACAAGGAGGGCCTTTGCACCTAAGAGTGTTTCACTGTTATGAGCACAAGGGGTTGCCTCAACTTCAGCGGCTCTGCTTTTGGCCGCAAGCCCACGCTGATTTACCCAAAAAACAGCTTGGCTTTTGGGGTGAGCGGGGTTATGAGCCTGCTGGCTCCATTGTGCCGGGGAATTATTTTGCCCTTGATCTGGGACAGACTCGGCCAGTCAATAGACCGGCCGAAGTAATTGATTACTAAAGCTTTGTCGTGAGTCTGAGCGACGTTTTTGTACTGCTGTGGCGTGTTACAATCAATAACAATCACCCTCGATAGAGAAACTTTTCGGCTTGACGGCGTTCATTTCTCATAAGTTCGCACTGTCTCGCTATTAGGAAAACTAACCCTGTGACGCTTACCCTAACGCTTACCCGGTTTCCCCGTTTTTTCATGGGTTTCATGGGATTGTCGCTTACGACCCTCCTGCTTGCTGCCGTCCCAGTGTTTGCAAAAACCCAAAAAAACTTGCCTCTGCTGCTGGATTATCTCCCCCCCGTGGCGTCAATTAATGCCATGCTGGATCCCAATCGCCTTCAAGCAGATTCAGATAGTGTTTTACAAGATAGTATTGAGCCTGTCGCGCTGTCTGCTATCTCTTCTGGGATTATTAAAACTCTAAAAACCCACGATCCTATCAAAAAACTGGATACCGATCTTGGAATTAGACAATCAAACAGTGAGTTTCAAACACTGTTACAACTGCAAAAATACCAAGACGAAACCGATTTAGCCATGCTGTGGGAATCCACCGTAGAAAATAGCCCTGTTATTCGGTTTTCACTTGAAAAAATTGCGACACCTACTGAACTTCGCTTTAAAAAATCCAGTGTCTTTTTACGAAAAAGCTTGGGCATGATGATTTCTGGGGCTTCTATGGGCGCATCACTGATTCCTGGGGGCTCTTCTTACCGAACCATGGGAATTATGGCGGGTGGCGATGCCATGCGCAATTTGACCCAGGGACGAATGATAGACTTAAGCCAGGCCTTAACCCCCACAGAGCAAATTCAACTGGCCGGGATGGTCGATGATATCCAGGGCAGACTGATTCACACCTATCACGACTACAAGAACACCCTTCAAGCGCTCAGCAATGCGCATCATTTGGCGATTAAAAACAGCAATCTATTCTCCAAGGCGAAAGCCTCTGGGAGTGATGTCGCCGTAATGGCTGCCGGTACTGCGTATTACAAGGCGTTATTGAACGAAACCGCACTTCGTCAGAAAGCAATTATCTACCGTTTACAGTTAGAACGTTTGGCAGGGAAAGAAACCGTAGATAAACTACAATTGAGCGTCGACTTGGCACCTGAAATTTCTTCGACTGCCTTAC
>CAZZIY010000098.1:0-7637 GCA_964654525.1 uncultured Vampirovibrionales bacterium
TGTTAGCATACTGACCAGAATCGATGTGAGTGAGCGGGTTCCTAAAATCAACACTCGCATAACAATCTCCTCTCTTAAAAAACTCAGTAACGTGCCCTGGTGCGCTCGGAGAGATTCGAACTCCCGACCTCATGGTTCGTAGCCATGCACTCTATCCAACTGAGCTACGAGCGCGAACCAGAAAACGTGAACACACTATAGAGAAAACAGAGTCAATGGGCAAGCGAACTGGTGAAGTGAAATTTCTTGTAACCAGGCCTGAATATTTGTGAGGTTTTTGAGAAAAAGACTAGACCACCGTTAACGTAAACGTTATAGTTACTAATAGTTTCTGTTAATCGATTGGTCTGGAGGAACATTTGTCCTATGTCGCATCCAACCACACGTTATTCACTCAACGAAATGGTGCTCGACTCTTTGGCGACGCTCCAGGAGAGAGAGCCTTCTCGAGAAGCTTTTTCTGCACGGGAAATTACAGATTTTATTGCCGCTCACTTCGGTGCAAGTTATCCGATTCAGACCATTATCGTGGTGCTTAACCGGATGGTAACTAAACAAGCGATTGCTCGAAAAGCCCAATCGTTCGAGAGTAGCCGTAATCGATTTGGGTTTTATCTCAATTCTGGCACTGCTGCCTACCGCCAGGACAAAATACTGGCCCGATTTCAGTCGTTTGCCGATGAATTTTTTAACGGTAATTTAAATCAAGCACTCGATGAGACCCGTAAATTGGTTTTAAACGCCGGTACTTCTGGCACACTGGGGAGTCTAATTTTGCTGGCATCAGCTGTTAGCTAACCCTGGGTCTGTGTTTTTTGTCTGAGTAAAGACTGTTCTTCTCTCCAGAGCGCAATGGCATGATGGTTCCCGGATAGTAATACATCGGGCACTTTAAGCCCTTTATATTCCGCCGGTCGAGTGTAATGCGGATAATCAATTTGACCTTCAGTAAAAAAGGAATCGTGGACGACAGAACCTTCTTTCCCCACGACGCCTGGGAGCAAGCGACTGATCGAATCAATCATGCAGAGAGCCGCTAACTCGCCGCCCGTCATCACCCACGGACCTAGAGAAACAGCCTCTATATTGGGGATTAACGATTCAATGCGGTGGTCGATGCCTTCGTAATGCCCGGCAATAATCACAATTGTTTGGCACTGGCTTAATTCTTTGGCAAAATTTTGGTCAAAGCGTCTGCCGGTAGGCTCCGTCAGTAAAATGCGAGCAGGTTGAGCCAGGGGAGACAAGCTTGTAAAAGCATCATCAATCGGTTGGCAGGCCATCACCATCCCGTCACCACCACCGTAGGGAGAATCATCGACTTTGCGGTGGGGATCAGTAGAAAAATTTCTGGGATTTAGGCATTGGATTTCAATCAATTTGTTGTCTTGGGCACGACCAATAATACTGGTCTGGCAGTAGGCCTCAATGACACTGGGAAACAGGGTGATGACTTTAAATTGCATCATAAAATGTCATCTTGCGTCTTGAGTTCTAAAAGTAACTCATCCAGCTTGTCAACCAAAATAAGGCCTTTAGGGTAGTCTGCTCCCGGGAGATGAACGGATTGTATAAAGATTTTCTGGAAAGGAATCAGCATCGTTTTGCCCGCAATAATGAGGCTTTCAACTTCTAAGTAATCCGTATCCCCGCTGGTGAGCATATCTTTTACGATGGCAAAAGGGGTATTTTCTGTCTTCAAAATCTCAGCACTGCTCACCAAGAGTCCTTGCAGTTGTTCAAAACGGTACTCCCCCTCAGCGATAGCGGGTAGCGATTCTTCGGGGGCAAATAATGCTGCTTTCATCAAGGGTTCTGCCAGTGTTCGAGAATCGATTCCTTGAAGTTTTAGCCAGATAAGAGGACTTTGCCATTCTGAGGAAAGGACTAAATAGGGCTTGGGCGCTTTATCACCGGGAAGTTGGAGCCAAAGCTGCTTTAATTCGCCCACCCAGGAGGCTTCTGGATCACTGGGGCGAACTTTTAAGATGCCTTTAAGCCCGTGGACACCCACCACATTCCCGATTTTTAGCATTTTGTCTATGGTGGACTCCGTTTTAGGAAATCGAAACAATCACGCCGTCCTCGACCAGGATCTCTCCCTGGCGCAATTTTTCAAAAATTCGGTCTCCCACAGCAAGGCTTTCCCAGCTTTCCAGAACCCCAGTAATCACTGTGGCTCCATTGGCGACTTGCCCCAAGTTTGCTAGCTGGTTAGACACTTCCATTTTAACGGTATTGAGTTGGGTTTGTTGCGATTGAGCATCACTCTGCAGTTGTTCGACTTGCCGGGTAACATTTTGGCCTTGGCGGGCAAATTGCTCTAGTTGGCGAAGAGACTGTTGATACTGAGTATCCAGTGTTTGAAGCTGCTCTTCGATAAGGCGAATTTCCTCAGTAAGCTCGTCTTGCGCTTTTAAGCGGAAATCATCCGTCACCCGAGTTCGCACCGTAATTTGTCGTTTCACCTGACAACCGGAGGAAGGGGAACTAGAAGAAGTGGACATGATCTCTGGCCTCTCTGCTTTTTTGTGATTCTAGGAAATGATTATAATGAAAACAGACCCAGAATCGGTGTCATTTTTTTCGCGTCGACTTTCTATCAATCAATATAGCAATCAATATGGTAATCAATATGGAATCGATCTGTTCATGCTCAGACTGCTTTGCTCCAGACTTTTTTACCAAAAAATGAGGTGTGTTTTATTACCCGGGCTGACGGCTGTTTTGCTTGTCTATGCTGTGTTTCCTGTTTTAGCGGCTGCCCCAGAGAATATGCAGGCCATTCGTGAAGATTTACGGGCGATTGATCGTCAATTTTTTTCAGAAAGAGTGAGCGGAGCTGGCAGTAAAAACCAGAATCAGAATGAGATTGGAAGACAGCCTCAATTGGAGCCCATCACGGTAACCCTGTCCAAAACCAATATTCGTGCCCGCGATGTCTACCGGCGTTATATGACACAAGCGGCAGAAGTGAGTCAGCAGTTGCTCCACGTGCGACGAGATATTTTAGACAATGGGGGCAGCGTGTCTCTGCAGCGTCTGGGGGCTATCTCACAGGGGCTCAATTCTCAAAACGTGCTTTTAAAAAACGCACTTCAAAACGGGGAGTCTGACTTCGAGTCATATCAACTGATTCAAAAAGCGATCGCAGCCTTGGATGATGCAACTCAATACTGGCGATCAGCCAATCGCTACCGTCCTATCTACCGTGGGGCTGGGTTTGAAGAGAATGAGGACAATCAACTCTTGAAAGTGAAATTACAAACCGCGATGACGGCGATTGAACAATTGCAGCGAATTGTCGATACCCAGAACACACTTCAGAAGGGGCTTGAAAAGGCAGAGTTTTAGATGCCTGATTCTCAAAAAAAATACGATTGGCTGCGGGGGGTTACGGTTCGGGGGTTTACGGTTGCGGAATTGTTAATTTCGTTGAGCATTTTGGGTGTGATGGCAGCCTTTGTCATTCCCAAACTGTTGGATGTCTCTCAGACGGACCTTTATAATCAGCGAACCAAAGATGCACTAGCCGCTGTTGCTGGTGCATATTCTGCGTATAAAGCGGCTCATGGGGGAAGCATTCCAGGAAATTTCAACGGCTCGATGATTATGCCTTATCTGAATTATGTCGGGCAGCAAAATGGGGGTTCAATTGATTGGTCTCCTGGCTTAGGGACGTTGCCCTGTGCTCCAACCAGCGGTGCTGATCCATGCCTGAAGCTGCATTCAGGTGGGATTTTAACGATCAGCACGCGAGGTTTTGGGGGCACCAATCCAAACAATGTGCTGGTGTATTGGTTTGACCCTGACGGGCTGCCCAGTACCAACCCGACTGATTATTCGGGAACTTCGACCATGATTTTGCTCTATTACAACGGTTTTGTCACAACAGCTGGGGGGATGCTTCCCAACTCTTGTGATAGTAATATTTGCCCGTTGAATACGGCCAATACGTTTATTGACCCTCCTTATATTCGGTGGTGAAAATAAAAGCCCTCGTTCCATAAGAGGAAGCAAGGGCTTTAGTGGTAATTAGCTAAAAATAAGCTAGTTAGCAGCGCCGGCTGGGTTGGCTTTGGCTTGGCGTTGAGCTTGGCGCTCTTGGAATTTTGTTTGCCGTGCTTGTTGGTTGGCCTGGTGTTGTTTCACTTTCTCAGCACGTTGTTCTTGGCGTTGGGCGCGGGCTTGTTGCTCTTGCTCGCGAAGGGCTTGACGTTCTTGTTTGAGTTGCTGTTGTTGTTGACGGAGGTTAGCGCCTTTTTCGCGTAACGCTTCGCGTTGGGCTTTAAAGTTGTTGCCAGCAGCAGGGGCAGAGGTGGCTTGGGGATCGGCAAAAGCGGCACCCGCAATCAACAAAGCGGCAGCGGCAGCAATCAGAGATGTTTTCATCGTAAAAATTCCTTATATATCTTCTATGTTGGTTATATTGAGTTAGTTAAGTGGGAAATATTTCCCGAGCGAATGTTAGCACAGGCTCTGAGGGACTAAAATAGGTTTCTTATAAATACTATTCTCAAGAGCAGGAGAAGTGAGAATGAGATTGCTGGAAACGCTA
This sequence comes from uncultured Vampirovibrionales bacterium, assembly GCA_964654525.1. GTDB lineage: Bacteria > Cyanobacteriota > Vampirovibrionia > Vampirovibrionales > Vampirovibrionaceae > JAIEMW01. The sequence continues at coordinate 4,559 of CAZZIY010000098.1, forward strand.
GGGCTTTCTCTATGTTTTTGATAGGGTATCTACTGACAAGAATGGGACAAGTGTTGGCAAGCCCACAGCTCAAGCAAAAGCAGTGATTAAAACCGAGTAACATCTGTAAAAACTTGCCCCTATAAACACCGACACAGACGCCCCTTGAGAAAAAGAAGTTATGAGAAAAAGAATTTACATGAACCCTCTAGAGTATCCTCCCAAACTAAGTCGCCAGAACAATCATCCAGAAATAAAGCGTAAAAGATACCAATGCTGAGTTTTGTGCTAAATGTCCACAGATTTTTTACATCTAGTTGTTTATCAGGAGAAAACGGATAATGCCCACCATGACAACCATTCCATCAGATATTAAAGACCCCTCCTTGGCTGTACAAGGGAAAAAGCAAATAGAGTGGGCCGATAGAGATATGCCCGTTCTGAAGCAAATCCGGGAACGTTTTGCCTCAGAAAAACCACTGAACGGTAAACGCATTGTGGCGTGTTGCCACATCACCAAAGAAACCGCCAATTTGGCCCGCGCCTTACAAGCGGGTGGGGCTGTTTCGGTTTTGATAGCCTCCAATCCCTTAAGCACACAGGATGATGTGGCCGCCTCCTTAGTGGTGGATTATGGTATCCCCGTGTTTGCCTACAAAGGTGAAAGCATTGAAACCTATATTAGCCACGTGAACAAAGCTTTGGACACTAAACCAGAGCTGGTGATTGATGATGGTTCTGACGTGGTGGCCACGTTGGTTAAAGAACGTCCCAATCAATTGGCCGATATTATCGGCAGCACGGAGGAAACCACCACAGGGATTGTTCGCTTACGTGCGATGGAAAAAGACGGTAAACTACCCTGGCCTGCGATCGCGGTGAATGACGCGCAAACCAAACACTTCTTTGATAACCGCTATGGTACGGGCCAAAGCACAATGGACGGGATTATCCGAGCCACCAACGTGCTGCTTGCTGGTAAAACCGTGGTTGTGGTCGGCTATGGCTGGTGCGGAAAAGGTTGTGCCATGCGGGCCCGGGGACTCGGCGCACAAGTGGTTGTGACAGAAATCAATCCCGTTAAAGCCATTGAAGCTGTGATGGACGGGTTTGCTGTGATGCCGATCAAAGATGCGGCCCGGATTGGGGATATTTTTGTGACGGTGACCGGTAACCGCCACGTCATTGATCAATCCCATTTTGCCCAGATGAAAGACGGCGCCATTGTTTGTAATTCTGGACACTTCGATCTCGAACTCAATCTAGAAGCGCTTGCTGAAATGGCCAAAGAACGTAATCAGATTCGTCCGTTTATGGAAGAGTTTGTGCTGAAATCCAACGGAAACCGGATTATGGTATTAGGCGAAGGCCGCCTGGTCAATCTGGCTGCAGCAGAAGGTCACCCCGCCAGCGTGATGGATATGAGTTTTGCCAATCAAGCCCTGGCGGTTGAGTATTTGGTCAAGAATCAAGGCAAGTTGGGCAAGCAAGTCCACCTGCTGCCGGCCTCTTTTGATGTTGACATTGCTACACTCAAGTTGCAATCAATGGGGGTCAGCATTGATGCATTGACCCCAGAGATGGTGAGCTATATGAATAGCTGGCAGATTGGGACCTAAACACGGTTTATACGCCAATCTGTTAACAATTTGTTACCTATACGCGACATGTCCAATGGATATGTCGCGTATTTCTTGTGGCATGACAGGGGAGGGATAAGAAGGTTTTTACGGCTTGAAATACTGATTTAAATAAAAAACGAGGGTTGAAAAGAGAGTTGAAAAAAATTATGATTGTTTTATCAGGTTAAAAGAAGTCTTGCTTCTCCCTCCTGTGATTTGTGTGTCGAGTGTGTGTATAGAGTCACGTGGTCGTTGGTTATTTAAAATAAACAGTTTTTAGAGGTGTGTGTTTTTTAAAGTTTTGCCACTGGCAGGTCGCTGGTGTGCCAGGGGAGTTTGGAGGTTTTCGTCATTATGGTGCAGTCGATCGAAAATAACGAAGCGCTTTATCGTAACAACGTGGTTGATTTCCCTTTGAATACAATCCATCATCATTCTGAATTAAATTCACAGTGGGAAATGACTGCCCCCAGTATTAACCAACTCAAATACAAACGACAAACCAAAAGTTTGTTGATTGAAAATGAAGTCCTCACTGAATTATGCCGGCAACGATTTGAGGCACTCAAGGACGAATTGTCGTGCGATCCCTCTCGCGCTGAGGCATTGAATCAAATTGAAGCAATTGATCAGATGATTAATTCAATTGCCATTGACAGTATGGACGCACAAATGCTGAATTACCGGAAGAATATGATTGCCTATTACTACAGTATTCCGGCGGAATATATTCAATTGGACAGTGCAACACGCAATATTCAGGCATTTAATGTCACGATTCAATATCTTGTTCGTGTGATTAGTGTGTGTGCACCTGATGCCGATAATGCCCGTTTACACGAGGGACGTCTGCATGAAATGTTAAATACAAAACTGCAAATGTATCAGCAGTTACTCACCTACGACCGTGTGGTGCAAAATACCCCGGCGTTTCAATCTCTTTTTGCAGTGTTCATCGAACAAACCCAACAAATGCTGATTCAGAATTGATGAATAACAGAACTAAATAATAAACCGCTTTTTTAAATTTTTGCTTGCTCTCTCTCTTCTTTTCTACCACACCAGACCACCGTGTTTGGTGTGTTTTTATTTGTGATTTAATAACAGGATGTTGACGCAAGATGTGGTGATTATTTTAGAATCCGTTGAGACGCTGACCATTCACGGCAGTGTCTACTATCAAATTCAATTTCATATAGAGGGCAGTAGCACGGTGCAGTCGGCTCGCATTAATCCCGAAGCCTTTTATACCAATCCAGAACCAGGCGATAAAGTTGCGGTTCAGATGATACTGGGCCAATTTATGCAGGCTAAAAAATTAAATTAAACCGATGTTCTGCCGTGCTAGAGATTTAGCAATAATTGAACGTCTATAAATGCAGCTGTAAGAGTAGTAGATTGTCAGAAACACTGATAATGACCAGTGAAACTACAACCAACACCATAAATGTACTGACAGCTACCATGGTCTCAAATAG
>CAZZIY010000099.1:0-7624 GCA_964654525.1 uncultured Vampirovibrionales bacterium
GTATGAGTTTAATCGTCCAAAAATTTGGTGGCACGTCGGTCGGCGACGCAGAAAAAATCATGAATGTGGCTCGGATCATCGCCGACACCCACGATCAAGGTCACCAAGTGGTCACCGTTGTTTCCGCCATGGGGCACTCAACCGATGCCCTGGTGGATCTGGCCAAAAAAATCGCAGATAACCCTGCCGGCAGAGAGTACGACGCACTGCTGGCAACCGGTGAAATGGTCTCTGTTGCGCTTTTGAGCATGGCCCTAAACACCTTAGGCTACAAAGCTATTGGTCTAAACGGCGCTCAAGCCGGTATTTTGACTGAAGATCTCTTTAACCGGGCGCGCATTCTGGAAATTGACACCACTGGCATAAGAAAATCTCTCTCAGACGGAAATATTGTTATTATTACAGGATTTCAAGGCATCAATTCTCAAGGAGAAATTACCACACTGGGCCGCGGTGGCTCTGATACGTCTGCAGTAGCCCTGGCCGCTGCTCTAGAAGCAGAGCGCTGCGATATTTATACCGATGTTCGCGGCGTTTACTCCACAGACCCCAGAATTGTACCCGACGCGGTAAAAATGCCGCGAATTGCCTACATCGAAATGCTAGAACTAGCCCGCGTGGGCGCACAAGTTTTACACCCCAGAGCAGTCGAGACTGCCCGACAAGGGAACGTCGCTGTTTGTGTCCGAAGTACGTTTGATTTAAAGGATTCTGGAACCATGGTCTTAGGAATTGAAGCAATGGATAAAGACCGCCGGGTCGCGGGGATTGCTTGCGATGAGAGCCAAGCCCGCTTGGCACTCACCGGGGTACCTGATCAGCCTGGCATTGCAGCCGAAGTATTTGGCACACTGGCAAATCACAACATCAGCGTGGATATGATCATCCAATCTCTCAGTGAAAGTGATGTCCCTGGCGGAAAACCCACCAACGATATCGCTTTTACCGTCAGTGAAACAGATCTTCACGACGCAGTGTCGGTTCTTGAGCAGGTGAAACAAAAAATCGGTGCCAAACAGGTCTTAGTGGACACAGATATCGCCAAAGTCAGCATTGTCGGCGCCGGAATGATTGACCGACCCGGAATTGCCGCTGACATGTTTCGTGCCCTGGCGGAGGGAAAAATTAACATCAAGATGATCTCCACCAGTGAAATCAAGATTAGCTGCCTGGTCGATAAAACCGCCGCCAAAGACGCCGTCCGCACCATCCATGCCCGCTTTTTCGCAGACTCAGGGCTCAGCGTCACTCAGGCCACGGTCAACGAGAAACTGGGCTATTAAGTCAGTCTCGTTTAAAGAGAATTTATTTTGAAGAGACTTTGAGCCGCACCAAGGAGCGGGCAAGGGCCAGTTGTGCTCTGTGGAAATCGATCTCTTCAGAATTTTCTCTCAGCCGAGCTTCAGCACGCTCTTTGGCGTGTTGAGCTCGAACAGTATCAATCTCGCTACCCAGTTCTGCGTTATCACACAGTACTGTGATGGTATCACCGTCTGTTTGCAACACGCCACCCATCACCGCAACGGGAAAGGTTTGACCTTGCTGGACGTAACGGAGCTCGGCTATTTCAAGAGGCGCCACCAGAGGGATATGCCCCTTTAGCACACCAAACTCACCGTCTGGCATCCGGGCGTAGAGGGCGTCAACAGCGGTGTCTAAAACGGTCCGCTCTGGGGTGAGGATTTTGAGTGGAGTTTGCGTGGTCATGGTCTGTGAACCTTTTTAAAAAATGAGTCTATGGGCGTGTTTTCAGCTAACTAACTACACCGTCGCTTTCAGCTAACTAACTATACCGTCGCTTTCAGCGACTCGGCCTTGGCAACCACTTCCTCAATGGAGCCCACCATATAGAAAGCCTGTTCAGGGAGATCGTCGTATTTCCCGTCAAGAATCTCTCTAAAGCCCCGGATGGTATCTTCCAGCTTGACGTACTTCCCAGCAATACCGGTAAAGGTCTCCGCCACAAAGAAGGGCTGACTCAGGTATTTCTGAATCTTACGAGCCCGGTTCACCGCCTGTTTATCATCATCTGAAAGCTCGTCCATACCGAGAATAGCAATAATATCTTGCAGTTCTTTGTAGCGTTGCAGAATGGCCTGAACCCCACGGGCAACCCGGTAATGCTCTTCACCCAAGATCAGTGGATCTAAGGCACGACTGGTGGAAGCCAGTGGATCCACCGCTGGGTAAATCCCCAACTCTGCAATCTGACGAGACAACACCGTGGTGGCATCCAAGTGACCAAAAGTAGTCGCAGGCGCTGGATCAGTTAAATCGTCTGCAGGAACGTAAACAGCCTGAATCGAGGTGATGGAACCGTCCTTGGTCGAAGTAATCCGCTCCTGAAGCTCACCCATTTCATTGGCCAATGTCGGCTGATAGCCCACAGCACTTGGCATCCGTCCCAGCAAGGCAGATACTTCTGACCCGGCCTGCACGAAACGGAAAATGTTATCAATAAACAGCAGCACATCCTGTTTGGACTGATCCCGGAAGTATTCCGCAACAGTCAATGCCGTCAGGCCAACTCTCAGACGGGCACCCGGAGGCTCATTCATCTGTCCGTAAACGAGAGCCACTTTTTCCAAAACACCAGCGTCTTTAAATTCGTGGTACAAGTCATTCCCTTCCCGGGTACGCTCTCCCACCCCACCAAACACAGAGACACCGCCGTGTTGTTGGGCAATATTGTTAATCAATTCCTGAATAATAACGGTTTTACCAACACCGGCACCACCAAAGAGACCGACTTTCCCCCCTTTGGAGTACGGCGCAAGCAAGTCAACCACTTTAATACCGGTTTCAAAAATCTCAATCTCAGTGCTTAGCTGATCCATCTTAGGAGCGGGACGGTGAATCGGCCAAAATTCGTCCGTTTTCACTTCACCTGCTTCATCAACTGGCTCACCCAACACGTTTAAAATTCGTCCCAATGTGGGCTTTCCAACAGGGACTCGAACAGGCGCTCCCGTATTACGGGCAGACATCCCACGAACCAATCCATCTGTACTGTCCATGGCAACAGAACGAACCCGGTTGTCTCCCAAATGCTGTTGCACTTCAGTTACCAGCTTTACAGGATCCCCGTTTGGAGCTGTCCCTTCAATCACCAAGGCATTGTAAATCTCAGGCAGTTCGCCTGCATTAAATTCCACGTCCACAACGGGACCAATAATTTGGGTAACAATACCGACGGAAGTTTGCTGTGATCCAGATTGTGCCATAATAGGGGAGGCTCCTTAATGAAAAGATAAAAAGAAAAAACGATGACGATCATTCTAATGTCGTAAGGTCATCATGGAAAAAACAGAATGATTTTGTCACAAAAACGGGGAACGTCAAATGAGCACTCACCCAGGTAAAATAAAAACCCGCCACACCATAATATGGCGTCAACAAAAGTCTTCTAGCACACACACCCCTTTTATGCTTCTGTCGTGCCTGTTTCTGTCAATGGCTATTCTCTCAGCACAGAGCCCAATCACCCTGGCAGAAACCCCGCAATCGCTTCCTGTCCCTGCTAATTCTACAGAAGGTACTAGTCTTAAACTTCAAACAGGCTCTCAAACCGTCCCTCAAGGAACTCTGCTCACCCTTCAGTTCCGTACTCAGATGGATTCTCGGATCACCCAAACGGGAGAACCGTTTTCAGCCGTTCTCACTGACGATTTTTATGCCCCTCCCTCAGAACAATCCGATGGCCATCCGCGCCTGATTCTGCCCAAAAACAGCATGATTCGCGGTCGCATCCAGAATGTGAAACGGGCTCAATTTTTCAGCCAAGGCGGGGCGATCACCCTGGTTTTCGATCATATTGTGCTGCCCACCGGCGATTTGCTGCCTGTCGTGCTCAATTTGTCTCCTAAAAACGAGATGATCAAACAGTTTAAAAAAGAAAATGTCACCGCGCTCTATGCAGACCCCGGTATTCCAGTCAAACTCAACAAAGGGGTGAAAGAGGGCGTCAAACTTTTTCAGTCCATCACAGATAAGGGAATTAAGGCCGGAGAATCCTGGGGCAATGGGGCCGGGATGATCGCCATGGCTCCCGTTGCCGTTGTCGGGGGTGCTCTGGCCGGAACTGCTGTCTCCACACAAAAGGCTGCTGTCGGCATCTTTGGTCGCGGAGAACCGATTGTGATTAAACCCGGTGATCGAATCACCGTGGATTTTGGTGGTTCCTTCGCACTGCCTAGTGACTAGATTAAGAGTGACTAGATTAAGACTGCGGATTCAGCTCTGGGGGCTTCAGCCAGTTCTTGAGCTTTGATTTCAAATCTTGCCTTGGCGTGTGCGCTGCTTGTGGAGCCACCTGGGCATTCAAATCCCGCAATTGTTCCAGTAATCTCTTCTCTTGCCCGGAAATTTTACTGGGGATCTGGATTTCGACCTGTACATAATGATTTCCACGTCGGTTGGGTTGGTTAATCACAGGGATTCCCTTCCCTTTAAATGTAAATACCTGTCCATTCTGGGTTCCTGCTGGGATTTTGAGCTTTTCGCTACCATCCACAGTGTCAATATCTCGCTCACAGCCCAAGGCCAGTTCTGGATAACTTAACAGACAGCGAGAAATAACATCATACCCGTCTCGCTGAAACTGGGGGTGTTGTTTAACGCGAATCAGAACGTATAGATCCCCTGGAGGACCTCCCATCATCCCGGATTCGCCTTCTTGTCCGATTCTGAGTCGAGTGCCTTCATCCACACCCGCAGGGACTGTTATGTTGAGTTTTTTGTTGGCCGCACGTCGCCCTTGCCCTTGACACCAGGAGCAGGGATCCATCACGACTTGGCCCATTCCCTGGCACCGCGGGCATGGGGTAATTTGGGTGAAGTGTCCAATAATCGTCTGGGTGGTTTGCCGGATTTGCCCTTGACCTCCGCACGTTGTGCACGCGGTAGGGCCAGATCCTGGAGAGGCCCCCGTTCCTTGGCAGGGCTCACAGGTCTCAGAGCGTGAAATTTCCACTTCGCGCTGAACCCCGCGGACCGCTTCCATAAATTCCAGTCCCACTTCAACCCCAATATCGTTTCCGCGTTGCGGACCGTAGCGACCACGACCACCAAAGCCACTGGGACCAAAGCCCCCTCCGAAGAAAGAGGCAAATAAATCGCTGAGATCAGGAAAACCACTGGCGAAATCCCAACTGGGTGAATAACCGCCTGATTTCAGGCCGTCATGGCCGTAATTATCATAGACCTGTCGCTTCTGAGGATCACTCAGCACATCATAGGCTTCGCCCAATTCTTTAAACTGGGCTTCAGCTTCAGGACTTTTGTTGGTATCTGGATGGCATTCTTTTGCCTTCTTACGAAAAGACTTTTTAATTTCTTCCGGCGTGGCAGAACGGGAGACGCCCAAGATCTCGTAATAGTCACGCTTATTGCTCATGATTTGTTACTCATCAGGTCGCTGACACGTCTGGCATAAAGGGATTGGTTTTTTCTGTCTCTTGAACCGCAGGAGGAGCAGCAGCCACTATCACCCGCGAAGGTCGAATCAATCTATCTTTCAGTAAATAACCCGACTGGACCTCAGTAATGATAGTCCCTTCCGGATGTTCGCTAGTCTCTTGCTGACTGACGGCTTCATGAAGACTGACGTCAAACGTTTCACCGACGGCATTGAGTTTTTTCAGACCAATATTACCCAAACTCTCCTGCAACTGTGAGGACATTAATCTGAGACTTTGAAAGAGGATTTTGGCATCCGAGGTTTCTGAAAGGCTTCCCATCGCCCGTTCCAGGTTATCTAGAACCGGAATCAGCTCGTGCATCGCATGCTCAGAGCCATATTTTAGGAGGGCTTCACGCTCTTGTGCGTATCGCTTGCGGAAATTTTCAAAATCAGCGGCTAGGCGAATGTACTGGTCATAATAGTTGACAGCCTCCTCAGAGGCAGGGGTCTGGGGCGCTTCTTCGCTCAGAGCACTCTGTATGTTTTCGCTGGTTTCTTGTTGATTATCCATTTGCTAAGTCCATTTTGCTCTTGATATCAAGCCTTGTTTTAACATCGAAAAACAGGTCTGACAAACTTTGCGCTGAATTAGTTTGCGCTTTATTACACGGACAAACAGTTTGTTCTTTATGTTTTAACTCGGTTTTGGTTAAAATGACCGCACGCATAAACTAACCTGATGATTTAACCTGATGATTGTTGTAACAAAAAAGTAATATTATCGCCAGTCACTAGCAACAGAATTACTTGAGGGGACTCTATAGGGGAAAGCAACGCACTCTAAAGCACTGTCTTACGAAAAGCGCACAGCAGCTATCTCTGTCTTTTTTGAAACAAAAGCAATACCTTAACCAATACCTTAACATTGCAGTTAATTATAAGAAGGGGTTGAATAACTCGAATGGCTACGAATCTCCCACCCACCTCCTCGGCTGTCAATATTCAGATTATTGAACCCAAGAATTTTGCCGGCGGTGCCTATCCTGGCCAAATCAATACGGGGAACCCTGTGGCCAGTCCTTATGCAACACCTGCTTCAACAGGAGCTGCTAACGGTAGCTACCCTTCCAACTACAACAATATGTTTCCGGCCTATACCCCGCAACAACAATTGCAAAATGCCTATTTGGAAGCGTTAAACGCCAGAAACGCTGCAGAACAAGCCCGCAATGCTTATCTAAATATTGCCAATCAGGCAAATAGCGCAGCAGCGTTTAACCCCGTTTATCCACAATTCCAACAACAAGCTCCGGGTGGTTACCCTGGGCAGATTAATCAACCGATCAACTACGCCATGCCGGGGTATCAACAACCCGGGTATCCGCCCGGGTATCCGCCCATGATGCCTCCAAGTTATGGCATGCCCCCAGGTTATGCCCCTGCGGGCTATGCTCCCCTTGATCCCAATCAAGCGGGCCCACAAACTCAGCAACCACAGCCACCCACTGCACCAGAAACCACCCCATCCACTGAGCCACAAGCGCCTAGCCTCAAAAACCTTGGGATCGACGAGCTCAACCGCTTGGTGGATCAACCCAACACCTTGCAAGAGCGCGTGGATGCGATGGAAGAATTGGGCGTTCGGGGTCAAGGCACCCCGCAAACCTTCGATCTCTTGAAGCGTGAAGCCCTTGCCGACACTCGCAATCTGAGCGGCCCTGCATTAGAAGATGCCAATTACGTTCGTCAAGCAGCGCTTTGGACACTCGGCATGCTCAATAAATCACAAAATGCCGGCGTTCCAACTGATAAATTGCCCGGTATCACTGCGATTAAGCAGATTTTAAATAACAAATCTGAAAGTCCCGATGTCCGTGCCGCAGCCATTCAGTCACTGCAAGTCTTGGGCAGACCCGATGACAAGGTGATTAAGTCTCTCGTAAAAGCCGCCGCCAAAGACAGCAACCCAGATGTACGCCGTGTTGCCCAAGACACCTTGGCCGGCAAAGGATTGCCCATTAATCCAGGCAGCTAGTAGTGTTTCGTTACAATTAGATTTCAATACTGCCTTGTTAAGACAATTTTCTGCCACTCTGGCCCAGGAAAAATCCGGGCCTAGGGTGGTATTTTTTTTGACTTAAGGTCATTTGATTCAGGCTATGTCGGTGTTATACTGGTTTGGTGTAAATTCTACTAAAATAAGAAAGCTAAAGACCGGTCTCT
>CAZZIY010000100.1:0-7579 GCA_964654525.1 uncultured Vampirovibrionales bacterium
CCAATAATGAAAGATAACGGTTAAAACGCTGTGTATAGCCTGTGGCAAGAAAGAAGGAAATACCCAAACCACACTAACTGTCTTGTCTCTGGAAGAGAGAAGCCGTGACCTCATCGAAAAGGGAAGTAAAGGCAAGCGGCAACCATCTTGTACGATGAACTGGCTTTGTGATGAACTGGAAACGTCTATCAGACGAAACCAACGATATCAACGATGCCATTAAAGCGCAATCTTGCGATCGAAATCAAGTCCACACAAAAATCGTGACACAAAAAAGTCGTGATGTTTGTCTTGAGAAACCCAACTCGCATCACGACCTTTAAAATGGCTCGGGCGCAAGGATTCGAACCTCGGAATGGCTGGACCAAAACCAGCTGCCTTACCGCTTGGCGACGCCCGAATAGTTAACCGATAAAAATTCTAGCGATTCCCTCATGCTCTTGTCAATCGGAAGACTCCAAAGTCCTTGTCAAAACACGGTCTAATTGAGCCAGAATATCCTGCGTTGCTCTGGGTTTTGCCGTTTTCGCAGCGGCTTCTCGCATCGAGGTCAAAACAGAGGGAGTCTCTAAAATCTCTTTCAAATCAGACAAGATTCTCTCAGGATGACACTGTCTATCAAGAACCATCCGGGCCGCTCCTGCCTGAACCATGGCTTCAGCATTTTTCTGCTGATGGTTAGCCGCGGCAAACGGGTAAGGCACCAATATCGTTGGGATATGACAGGCCGTCATCTCAGACAGGGTCAGTGAACCCGCACGGCAAATCGCCACATCGCTCAACGCCAAGACCGTGGGCATGTGATCAATAAAAGGAACGACAACATAGCCGGGATGCTCTTTAAATGGTTCTGGCAAGTCCTGCCAATAAGCATCAAAGAGCTTACCACCCGTCTGGTGAATCACTTGCAGTTGCATTTGATTCAGCAAAGTATCGAGCAGCTCCAGGGTCACTTGATTCAACGTCTGGGCGCCTTGAGATCCCCCCACGATCAAGAGTGTTTTTCGCTCTGCAGACCACGTTTTACTGGGAAAAAGGGCCTGCCATTGAGCTAGAGCCTCTGTTCGGCTCAGAGACTCTATAATACCGCCACGTAGTGGGTTACCGGTATGAACGAATTGCTTGGTATTAAGTTTTTGTCGACTGATATCAAAGGCTCCTGTCACACAGGCGGCAAACGGGGCCAAATAAAGGTTGACCAAGCCTGGACGAGCATCGGGTTCGTGAATTACCACAGGAATTCTCAATAAACGGGCGGCGATCAGCACCGGTCCGCTGACGTATCCACCTGTGCCAAAGACTAAGTTAGCCCGGTACTGCCTTAAAATTCGCATTGACAGGACGACTGAGGTCACTAATTGCCAGAGCCAACTCAAAAGCTGAATAGGCAGCAGAAGACTTTTTACCCGAGGCATGCCAGAAAATAAGATCCCCTGAAACGCAAGCCCCGCTTTGGAAACCAATTCTGCTTCCATCCCGGTGGTTTTTCCCACATAAAGAATATTTATATCCTTACGGGTTTCACTTAATGCCTCTGCTACAGCCAAAGCAGGATAAATATGACCACCCGTGCCACCACCCGTGATTACAATTCGGTGAGACATGGCCTCAGGCACCTTGGGTATTCCTTTTCCAGTGTTACACTTTTTCCAATATACGGGGGGCGAGTTTATAACGCGAAATATTCAACAAAATCCCAAGCATACCAAGTGTCACAATCATCGATGTCCCCCCATAACTAATGAGAGGGAGGGTTACCCCAGTCACAGGCAGCACGCCCACTGTTACAGCAATATTGATGAGTGCTTGCAGTGTGATTGAAAACGTAATCCCAAAGGCCAGCATCTGTCCAAAGGGACTAGGACAGTGGAGGGCGATAGAAAATCCTCTCCAGGCCAGCATCCCAAAAAGCCCGAGCACCATCATTGCTCCGCAAAAACCCAGCTCTTCGCAGATCACCGCAAAAATAAAATCGGTATGCTGAAAGGGCAGATAATAGAGCTTTTGGACGGAATGAAAGAGTCCTACCCCAAAGAAACCACCGGATCCAATGGCATAATAAGACTGAATCAAATTGTATCCCGTATCTTGAGGGTCTTTCCATGGTTCCAACCACCCCGTAATTCGCCGCCATTGGTATTCAGTATGCCGAATTTTATGCCATACTGCCCATAATACCGGCGGAATCGCAAGCAGGATATAGAGAGGCATCCCGCCCATCATAATCATCACAAACGTGAGTGCCGCCAGAATAACGGAAACACTGAGGTTGGGCTGTTGATAGACCAAAAAAATCATCGCCCCAATCAACATCAGGTTGATGATTAAATTCAATGAGAGCAATTTGTCTCGCTTTTGAGCCCCGGCCATCGATTGCGCCATTAAGGTGACAGCCGCTATTTTGGCCAAATCTGAAGGCTGCATCTGGAAGCCACCAGGCAGTGGAATCCACCGTTCACTCCCATTAGCCGTCGTTCCAACCACCATGGTCAATAGCAATAGAACAATCACACACAAAGCAATGGGTTGTGCCAATTTCCGCCAAATCTGGAAATTCACCCCAGATAGCACCGTCATTGCTGTCAGACCTATACCGGTGGCCAAAACCTGCTTAAATAAAATAGCAAGACTGTTACCGGAATCTTCCAGTGCCTGATGCGCACTGGCCGAGTAAACAAAAACCAGGCCAAGCACTAAAAGAGCCCCAATGACATAATACAAAGGCTGATCAGCCCGGGTAACGACTGTCTCATGCGTTGTTTCACCCAGACCTGGGCCAAACATCCATTTTGAAGCCTGGAACGTACTTTCTTGGGTCTCAGTGTCCTGGCGGATTGTCATCTTATGTAAGCGCCTTTTCTTGAGAGTCAGAGGAAATACCCGATGAGATCATACTGTTCACAATATCTTTAAATGCGTCGCCGCGTTGCTCAAAATTGGCGAACATATCAAAGCTGGCACAAGCCGGAGAGAATAGCACCACGCCAGACTGTACCAAAGCACTTGCCTGCTCAACCGCATCGGATAAATCTGTGGATCGGTAGACCGCTGTATAGCCTGCCTCTTTCAGAGCAGCTTCAAAACGAGCTGATGCTTCCCCTAACAAAACCACGGAGGAGACAGTGTCTGTCACAACACGCACAAAGTCGTTTAAAGGCCCCATTTTATCTCGCCCTCCGGCGATTAAAACCACTGAGCCCGAATCCTTTGGGCCCGAATCCTTTGGAAAAGAGCGAAGCGCAGAAAGAGTGGCCTCAGGATTGGTCGCCTTGGAATCATTGTAATAGCGAATATGTCCACCGTGCAGCGTTGGCTTTGTGCCTACCAATTCAAGCCGGTGCGGGACTGCCTTAAAGGCGAGACACGCCTCCCGAATCACATCTGCAGAAATGCCAAAGGCCCAGGCAGCAGCCACGGAAGCCAGAACATTTTCAATATTGTGGTCCCCAATAATATTTAATGCTGTGGCTTTGAACAACTGTAGTGGTGATTTTTCCAAGGATTCAATCACAATCCAGCCCTCAGCATCTCGGTAGGCTTTATTAAGAAAGGCCTGACAGTCCAAACGTGAAAGCCCAAAGCCCCAAACGCTGTTTTTTTGTGCATTTTGGGTCGTCCATTTTAACGACACCGGATCTTGGGCCCTTAAAATCAGTGTCTCAGGGGTTTGCGCACCGGTAAACAGTTTGGCCTTTGCCCGCTCATAAGCATCATAGGAGCCATGCCAGTCCAAGTGATCAGGCGTTAAATTGAGAAAGACGGCAATTTTTGCGGTTAGGGTGGGAGAAAATTCCAACTGGTATGAACTCAACTCGGCAATCAGCACATCGGGAAAATTTTCTGTCCTGGGTTCTGTATTTAAGACATCAGCAACAGGCAGTCCTATATTGCCACAAGCGGGCGCTTTATAACCCGCATGTTGAAATATCTCGGCGATTAGCGACGTCGTCGTGGTTTTTCCGTTTGTTCCAGTCACCCCCACCCATGGAATCGGTGGCTGATACTTTTGAGACTCTCTATAGGCGAACTCTACTTCGCTAATCACACTAAGCCCACTGAGCTTGAGCTGATGAATAATTTCACTGGACGGGGGAATGCCGGGACTGACTATCACCGTTGGGGCGAAATCAAAACATTGCTTGGAGTGGCCGCCCATTTCAATATGGCAACCAAGTTTACTCAGGGCTTCTCGGGCAGAGGCATTTCCGGGAGTCGCCGGCATCACTTCACTGAGAAAGACCTCACCACCTCGACTGAGAACATACCGGGCGACTGCTGAGCCACTTTTCGAGAGGCCCAAGATGGTAATCCGTTGGTTTTGCCATGTCTGTGCGTTCATCATCCTCTATTGTACAAGAAGAACGCAGTCCCACACAGCAGAACCTGGATTGCAACAAAGCTTAACACGACCCGCTCTTCGTTCCAGCCACACAATTCAAAATGATGATGCAGCGGGCTCATCTTAAAGATTCGTTTTCCAGTTGTTTTAAAAGAGGTCACCTGAAGAATCACGGAAAGCGCTTCCAACACAAAAATACCGCCGATCAGGACCAGCCAGAAATCCACCTTACCCAGCAAGCAAACAACACCCAATGTACCGCCCAACGCCAAACTTCCTGTGTCCCCCATAAATACTTTGGCGGGGTGTTGGTTATAAAGAAGGAAGCCAAAGATTCCACCCAGTAACGAAAAGCAGATCACGGCCAGATCCGGATAAACTGCTGCTTCGGTCTGACTCCAGGCACCCGTGAAAAGGAGTGCCAGTGTTATCAGGCTAACAGCCATTGTACTGCCAGCCAAACCATCCAACCCATCGGTAATATTCACCGCATTGGAAGTGGCCATAATCACCAAAGCCGCAAAGGCTATCACACCAGGTCCTAGAAAAACACGCATCCACTGAAATACCGTAATATCACCTTCTGGATTATGCATGTATAAGTAATAGCCAACCCCAAAACCGACAACGGCCTGTACGACGAGTTTTGTATAACCATGAACGCCCTTATTGTGCTTTTTGGCAATCTTCAAAATGTCATCCGCCAGGCCGAGAAGGGCAAACACGAAGGTAACCGCAACTGCCGTCCATAAATCCGGGGTGAGATAAGCTGGATTGAGCCAAAAAGTGATTGCCACACCCGTCACCAGCCCCAGTAGAATAATCACCCCCCCTGTTGTTGGGGTGCCTGCCTTTTTTTGATGCGACTGGGGGCCGTCTTCTCGAATAAATTGCCCAAGCATTTTGGCTTGAAGCCAGGGGATATAAAACCTGCCAAAAAGCCCGCATATCACCCAGCTCACGGTAAGAATTACTGCAAATAGAAAGTCCATTAATGTTGTGCCCCTTTAAAAAATGGGATCCAGTTTTCCAGCTGATAGGTCCTGGATGCCTTTAGTAAAACAACCGTGTTTGCCGTGGTAAGGTTATGCTCTTGACAGGCATGGAGAAACTGCTGAAAAAGTGCTTCTGGGCTTTCTGTCTCAGCATCTTGTAAACATACAACCGGAGTGGCAACCGGTGTGGTGTTTTGAGAAACGGATTGTATGCCCTGCAATATCCATTGACTCTCTTGACCTAACAAAACCAGCAAATCCAGTGTGTTTGGATGTTCTGCCAGCCAGACACCAAGCTGCCGGTGGTAGGTTTCAGCGTGGCTTCCTAGCTCATTCATGCCGCCTAAAATCGCCATTTTTTGGGGAGCAGACTGCTTTGCATGTCCCGTAAGTTCGTCTCTTAAAAACACTTCCTTTAAAAACACTTCTAAAGACGCCTTCACACTGGACGGATTGGCATTATAGGCATCATGGATCACCCAAGTATTCAATGCCTGATTGGCAAGGAGTAAAGACCAACGCCCTTCAGCACTATGAACAAGGGCAAGACCAGGTGCCATTTCTGCAGGAGAAAAACCACAAGATTCTCCCACTGCAATGGCAGCCAGTGCGTTACTCACCATGTGTTCTCCAGGCAGCGGGATCTCAAAATGAGTATTTTGATACACAAAGCCCATACCACCACTCTCTAAAGAAGCTATTTGAGAGGCTTGACCAAGAGAGAATTGCTTTAGCTCCTTGCCCCATACCTTTTTTGCCGTTTGACACAGCAATGTGTCATCCCCGTTGACAATGGCAATCCCCGTTTTAGGATTCAGACCCGAAAAGATTTCGCATTTAGCCGTTGCAATCGCTTCCAAACTGCCTAAGAGACCAATATGAGCCGGCCCCACATTGACCACTACTGCCACATCCGGTTCAGCGTATTTTGTCAGAAGCTCAATTTGATGCAGGCCCCGCATCCCCATCTCCACAATCAGGATTTCTGTGTCAGGCTCCAGTCCCAGCAAGGTCTGAGCCACCCCAATTTCGTTATTATGATTTTTAAAGGAGCACTGGGTCTTCACCAAGGGAGACAGTCCAGCTTGAATCATCTCCTTGGTAGTGGTTTTGCCAGAACTCCCGGTCACAGCAATGACTTTTGCTTTGGAGCGCCTTCGGTGATGACGGCCCAAAGCAAGCAAGGCTTCAACTGTGCTGGGGACTGCCACAATTTGAGCCCGTTTCGTTTCCCACTCAGGGTGTTTTAGTAAATACGTTTCATCAACAACGACCAATGACACCCCTTGTTCAAAAGCCTTTAGCAGATAGTCGTGCCCGTCAAAACGCTCACCCTTTAAGCAGACAAAGATAGCGCCCGGACTTAAATTCCGAGTATCTGTTTCTACCCGCGCGTTCTCAACAGAAGCGAGCGATTCCATAACAGTTTTCGGGAGTCCAAGCGCTTTTATAAAATCTGCACCCGAAAATGTGGCCGCATAGGGGATCATACTCAAGATATGGTTCTAATCCGGGTGCCGTGCTCCCAGCTCAGCTGAATCTCTTGTGCACTGACATTGCGCGGAAACAACGTACCACTAATTTTGGCATCTTTAATACTGACACCTTCTAAGTTGGCCGCCGTTAAGTCCAACCCACGGATATCTGCAGCTCTCATATAAGCATTCGTCAAATTGGCTGTTGCTAAATTAAAGGCGCGAAGGTCATATCCTCTGAGGTGGACACCGGTTAAATCCACAATACCTTCATGCGTTTCCACCCAGCGGTTAAAATCATGGGGGCGGTCTTCTTGTATGAGTTCGTAGGCACTCGTATCCACCATAATATGCTGTATTCCTCTTTCAACCCGTATGTCTCTATTATAACGATTTATCTCTCAAGCGGTGAATTCAATATCATCGGTCTAAGACCATGGCCGAAAGGTCCCCACAGGCTACATCCCACATTGGCTGTAAAAATTGGTAAAAATCCGGCTTACTACAAGCACATAAATCACGTCCTTTGGGTAAGATAAATAGACCTGCTGAGCAGGGTGCTCTCAAAGTCAAAACTTGACAGGTGTCAATTTCGCCAAATTTCCATCTACCGCTTGACTCCGGCCAATTTTTAATCAGGATGCAACCCCCCAGAGGCTTTACGAATATTTATATCGTAAATTTTTGAATCTTTTTTCTTTATTCTAATTTTTTTCAAGAGGGGAAAGTCCCAGTTTTAACAGTACCTATCTTCTAATCAACGCAATCTG
>CAZZIY010000101.1:0-7487 GCA_964654525.1 uncultured Vampirovibrionales bacterium
ACGCGGCGATGATACCAGCGATAAGGCTGCCATGGAAGGGTTTGTTTACCGATTTAATCGTTCTGGAGATGTGGAATTTATACTCAAGAGGCTTCGGTGGGTATTTTACCGGTATGAAACTCTCGAAAATCTAATGAAAGAGAGTATTTGCTGCGTGCTTGGCACTGGAAAGTTACTTGATTCCTCATTTATAACAGATAGTAAAATTTATCAGGCAATCTTGACCGAATTTATCAGTCGTTTTCTCAAAGAAGGACTGCCCTCTAGTCAATGGTATCAAGCAGAAAAGAGGAGTATGCTGTTTTTGATTCCACGCCCTAGCAAGGGAGGGGCTTGCAAAAGACTAAATCTACTTCTTAGGTGGCTCGTTCGCACAGATAGCGATTTGAAGAAACCCGTCGACTTGGGCCTTTGGTCTCAAACGATTGCGCCATGTCATTTACGCATGCCGCTCGACTTTCATGTGTCTACCGTTGCTCGTGAGTTGGGATTGATCCAGCGGGCCAGTGATGACTGGAAAGCGGTTGAAGAATTAACAAATGCTTTGAAAGAGTGGGATGCCGTGGATCCTGTGCGTTTTGATTTTGCCCTGTTTGGATTGGGACTATCCTCCAAATGGGTGCATTATAACTAATCTGGTCTGGACTAAACTGGGTCTGGTGAACAGGCAGTGCTTTGGGTATAATGCGCTGAGAAAAGGCAGATAAGATTGTATTCTTTCTAAGATTGTATTCCACACAATTTAAAATCTCTGTATTTTTGCCTGTTAACGGAGCGTTGAGACATATATGACCAAAGATGAACTGCAAACCTTGTTGGGTGAAGATGACCTGTTAAAGACCTTGGATGTAAAAACTCTGGTTCTGGATATTGTTCGGGATATGCCAACAGAAGACTTGGTGAATATTTTCTGGAACAGACTACCCGAGTTGTCTGCAGACTTTGTTCGAGACTACCTGTTTATGAAACGGGTCTAATTTTGAAAATTTAATTCAAAAAATAAAAGGAACTGAACTGTGCTGCATCTGTCCTCGAATTCTTTCTCACGATCGCTTTGTCTCATTTTGGCAATCAGCATGCTGAGTGCCAATCTCGGTATGATTTCTCCCGTCTTTTCTCAACCCTTACAAAGCAGTGCTGCACAAAGCAGTGATGATAGTATTCAACAAACTGTGAGTCAGTCTTCTGATAATAATGAAATTTTGCCACATGCAGTTACTTCCCAGTTCCAACAGTATATTCCTGGTGAAGTGATGACCTATGTAGAGATGGCTCCTGGCTCAGAAATGCAATCAAAATTAAATCAAAACTTCCTGTTGGTAATGTCTCTTTTAACAGAACTGGGTGCACGGCGAGGGGCCATGTGTACTTACGGTAAACCATCACAAAACAAGAAGTCTGGAGATATGAAACCCAATGGGTTTGCTGCCCCGATTCAGGCAGTGCCTCATCAACAAGCTATTTCAAGGCAAGTACTCTTAGGGGCTAATGCCACCCAATCAAACCCCCCTGCTCACTCTGTGTCCTGTTTATCTTCTATGAATACGTTTGCGGTTGCGTTTTTGGAAAAATTACTGACAAATCAGGACAAGGCGCTGATGCCTGAGTGGGCCATGGCCAGTTGGTTAGACGCAGCTGCTGTTAAACGCCTCCTCGCTCCAGAAGGGGGACAACAAATCCGCAAAAATACGCACCACAAATCATCGAGAACTGTCTCCAAAGCCAGATCAACTAAAGCCAATACAACGAAGACAGGCGTTAATCCAAAGCGTCTTTATACGACCAACCCCTTCAACACTAACCCCTATTCGGCTGCGCCGTCTCACTTTATTGGGGCTGCGGTATTAAAGCCAGGTTTGTTGACACCGTCTCAAGCAGACCGTCAGGAGTTACAACCGCTGCTCAATGCGTTGAATCTGCCTGTGGCAGAGTTTAAGCACATTAGCAATCATTTAACCAATGGAAAATCATCCAACTATTGGGAGCATAATCCCTCTCATATCGTTCTGGCTGTGGATCAAGGTCTTGTCTTGATCGCTGATTCAGCGACTGTGTTAAATGATGCCTTAAACAGAGCACACAGCGTCAATAAACCAACACCGCTCTCTCGAAATCCCCGCTATCAATCACTCATCGCCAAGTTGCAAAGTGATAGACAGGGACTGATTGTTCAGGATTATACAGTACTGTACCGGGTGATGGACCACATCATGCAAACCCTCCAGAATAATCTAAAACAGGCAACCCAAAGACCCGGTTTCCCTTCTATGTTGGGTTTCAATTCATTTCAATTTATAGATAGAATCCAAAGCTTTTCTCGTTTGGCTCCCGTCTCAGCGGCTGCTGTTACGGTGGATACAGCCCAAAAAACCCTTTCAATGTCCTTTTTCACGCCTCTTCGATTTGAGGTAATCAAAGATCCCGCGTTTCAACAGTCTGTTCGCGATATTTACGCCAACCCTTTGCCTCTTCATGGGGCTGATATAGTGCCTGAAAATGCAGGGCTAATTTGGGCTGCCGGGCATGGGGGCGATCGTTGGATGCGCGTGATGATTGAACAACTCTTTGGAGAGCAGCACCTGGTGATTGAGCAGACAGCCGCCTCGATGTTGAGTCCAATGGGTCTGCAGTTAGAGGATATCTATCAACTCTTTGCGGGTGAAAGTGATATGGCCTTGGTCCTGGATCCGGCGTATCTTGCGACTCTATCCCCGAATACCCCTCCTGAAAAACCGAAGACCATGCCTTTTTATCCTTATCTTTTCGGCGATCAGGCTTCTCAAAAACAGCCTACACTCGATAAATTAATCTTGTTTGCAGGCAAAATACTGGGTTCTCGCTCTGGCCCTCTGGAGCGTCGCTCGGGAAAAGAGGGAAAAATTCTGGTTGAGACATACCTCTATCCTAATAGGCCAAGTCAAGCGTTGAGCTTGGGAACACTTCCGAATGACTGGGTTGCGATCAGTTCAGCCAAAGGGCTCGCATTCTTAAAGGGTGGCTCTCAGTCCTCTGGCACTGTGATGTCTGAGTCGGCAGATTTTAAAGTAATTAGCGCTGGGTGGCCAAAAACACAGAATATGGCGATGTTTGTGACGTTAAGACCTTTCTTAGAAAAAGTGTTACCGAGTTTACACGCTACGATGACACCATCCCAGCAAGAAAAGCTTAATAGCCTGCCAACAGCCTTTGGTTTTTCTTGTGTATACACGGGCGACCAGCAAGGGCTTTGGACACAGAGCCGGTTTTTATTTGCTCACTAAAAAGATTTTCCATGAGTCTGGAAGCCAGCGGTAGGTTTTTTTCTGAATTTCTGCGGGTGTGCCGGCCTTAAATTCTCCAGAGAGAGGATCGTGGTCGTTTATCACAACAACTCCCAGTTTTTGGCAGCGAAAACCCAGGTCATCTTGGCTTGAGTCACTGTGGCGATATAACAGATTATGGCCGTTTTTGAGAGAGCCCGCAGCAGGGCCGATGGCCAGTACCTGGCAATGATCTGTAAACGCAGAAACCGGATTTTTGAGATCTTGAACCCCGAAATAGACTAGGACAAACCCTAAGGCCAACGGGAGAAACATCCATAGTGCCGCTGTGCGACCGGAACTATTTAGAATGACTTTGGGCATAGGGAGCCTTCTTTCGAGTTTCTAAAATAATCTGATCCAAAAATTCATGGATATGTTGGCTTAGTCGAACACTGTCTCCACTCCGCGGGAAAAACTGATGCCCGCTTTTTTCAAGCGTATGGGTAATGATACGGGGGCTTTGATGCAAATTATCAGCGATTTTCTTCATTTCTGAATAAGGAATGGTCAGATCGTACGGTGAATGCGCCATCATTACTGGGACATTAATTTCTGGCAGGCGGTATTGTAACTCTCTAAGAAGCTTTTCAGACTGAGTTACCAAGTGAGGAAAGGCAAAAGGAGCGGTTTGGGTGAAGCCAGGTGGAAGTTGATCAGCATTGTTCCATTGGTCTGGGACATACTGAAGTCCCTTAAGCAGATGTGGTATAGGTACATCTAGCCAGCCGAGTTGATGATTAACAGTAAATGCGTGTTCATAGGGGGTGGCAAGGGCAATAACACCAGCTAGTTTTTCTGGTGAACTTCCTGCGGTAATTAAAGAACAGATACCGCCCAAAGAGTGGCCGATAATGATAATGTGCTCGGCCTGTCTCGATAGTATTTGATATTCTTGACGGCAATGTTCAATGAGTCGTTCACTGGTCACGTCTCTCAGACTCAGAGAAGCACGGGGACCATGGCCTGGCAGGGTGACGCTGTGAGTCGTAAACCCACGCTCAACAAGGCTCTCTGTTAGAGGGGTAAACTCAAGTGGGGAGCCAAAAATGCCGTGAATAACGAGGATGCCAAGCATATAGTGTAATGCTTTTCGATTGTTGGGGAGATTTAACGTTGCTCAGTAACGACCAAAAGGTGCCAACCAAACTGTGTTTGAACGGGTTCTGAGATTTGACCAACCGGTAGCTCAAAAGCAACCTGATCAAATTGAGGCACCATACGGCCACGGCCAAAGAAACCTAGGTCTCCACCGCGGGCGGAAGAAGGGCACTTGGATACCCGGCTTGCAACATCGGCAAAGGGTGTCCCTTGGGTAATTTCTTCGCGCAGGTTGCTGGCTTCTTCAAAGGAATCAACCAATAGATGGCTGGCGCGGACTTCTTGAACGGTTGTGGTCATCGGGAGCATTCCTTCTTTCATCAATCTAGCTTTCAATCAATCGAGCTGCCAAGGGCTGAAATATCGCCCGATAGATAAATGAGGGACAGTCCAAGCCAGCTGGTAAATATAACGAGAATCATTACAACAACTCGCATGATTCTACCCTAAACAGGGCAAATGCGAAGTCGAATAACCTAAGGAAGACGATTTATCTAAAGGGTTTATTTTTTGATCTTTTTCGGCGGAACGGGGTTTAACACCGGTGCTCCCATTAACGGTGTGGTGGGTTGCTCAATAGGTTTCATGACCGGTTTTCCCATAAGCTTGATTCTCCCAGTTTCTGAGGGTTGCTTTATCTGCATCTCCCCCATTTTGGCTGTCGGAGGCTGAGAGGGTGTGGCCGGGGTCTCTAGTTTTAAAGGCTTTGCGGGTGCCATATTCCCCTGAATGATATGATTGGGCTCAGGGAAGGCGACATCTCCCATCACACTCCTGGTGGGAGGCATGGGGGCCATACCGCCGGTCACTGTTCTTTGTTGATTTTGCAGTTGGATTGCTGGGGCACCATTGGGGCTTTTAGCAAGACTCACCGTATAACTACCCAAAACAGTGGCGAGCAAAACAGCCGCTGCTGTTTTTTTCAAGCTGGCACTGATTTTTTGGACTTTTATTTTTTTACTGTGTCGAATGGTAAGGCCCACAGGGCAATCCTTGGTGAGAATGGTACCGTCTGCGCGGCGGTAATAGCGGACACACAGTTTCCCCTCTTTTTCTTGAATCAGCGTTTCTGCCTCAAGCCGGGTCATTCCAGATAGATGGTAGACATTGAGTTGACAGCTACTGCAGAAACGAATTCGGTCATCACCGGTCATCTCTTCCCAGTTGGCGGGGCAGGGACTGGCGACACTCAAGGCATCTAAATTAAATGGTTGCAAATGAGATAGGTCCATCGATTTAAGGTCTCCAAAACGTGATAATAAACGATAATGAGCACGCAGCAGTATAAGGCAAGAGCCCTTGTCTGTAAGGGGGACTGACCTTAACTTGATAGAGGGAGGACACAGTCACTGAAAAAGAGAATGTGTCTGGCCTGCGTGTTTGTGAGAAACTATCACTTTAGGACCGGGGCCAGGGTAAAAAGTTCCGCGTTCTGTAACAAGCTGGTAACACCGATCCTGAGCGATTACCCTTCCAGCGTTGTCTCCCACGAAGTAAAACGATGTGTGTGTTTGGGTTTTGTGTGTTTTGGATTTAATGAACTAAATATTAGAGGATTTTTGACATGAATGGTGTGAGTGCTTTCAGAAATAACGGGCAAAACTTGTCAAAGGCGATGCCCCGGTTTTCTACGCCCCGTTTCGCTGCTTTAAGGAACGAATTACCAACCAGTGACCCAGGATATGCTCAAGTGGAGATGGCTATTCACCCAATGTTGGGCTTAGACAGCATTGTGAAACAACTGGACACACTGGGTGTTGATGTGGTGATCAGTCGGGTTCAGCCGGATAGTATTGCCCGTATTAATCGTTCTGTTATCGACGATCCTAAAAATCTGCAGGTCCAAGACGCTCTGCCGTTAAAAACCACTGAGCCTGTCTATCAAATGGCCCTCACTGCCAACCAGAAAACAGTTGAAGAACAACCATCGCCTATGTTTCAAGTGTTGCAAACGTTAATACCCCCGGTTTTGTTGCAGTCAGATTTAACCCAGCCCGATAATTTTTCGCTTCAGCGGGCCGTGATGACGTTGCTGGTTAAGGTCAAAAAAGAGATGGCGGATGTTGAAACCGTGGTCAGGGCTGACGTCGTATTTCAAAGGCTATCCACAACCACCCAAGATCTCATTAGTCGCTTAATTCTCCCGCTGACCCAACAGTTGTGTCCACCGGAAAATCCCGTGTCCGAGGAGCTTAAATAAAGTTATTATAGGGTTGTTTGCTTCAGCGTCAGGGCCAACGTCTGGAGCAAACGGGGTATTGGAGTTAGCAGGTTATTGTCGCTAGTCGGAGCTATCTGTGTTGGAAGTATCATCATCAGATAATCCTTCAACTCCAAGTCCTTCAACTCCTTCAAAGGCAGCTTCAATCTGGGTCCAGGCAGCCAGTTTTTGATTGACTAAGCCGAGGTACTCTTCCTCTTTGCGGAGCCGAACCCCGGTAGAATTAAGCTCCAAAAGCTCCTGCTGCAAATGCGGATTGCCTTTGAGAAATTGTGCCACCTGGAATGATAGAGAAACCGGTTCATCCAGTGGTTTAATGGTAAGGTCGATCCCTTGAAGTTTGTTATTAAGTCTGATTAATTCCGTAAATGCCTCTTGAAGTCTCTTAATTTGGGCTAAATCAGTCGGGGTGTGGTCAATAATGTCTGTAAAAGGCGTGACGTACGCCTTTAAATACGGGGTGTCTCCTGAGTTTTCGATGGTCTCTATCACGAAACGGTCAGTCCCAACTGTAATAATGTTCATTTTGCCGCCGTCAAGAGGCTCATGTTCTATGACTTGGGCAATGGTACCAACCCGGGCTGTCTTTACTCGGCGAATGAACATAGGTTCTTCTTCGAGTATTTCTTTTGGGTGAAGCTGCTCAGGGTCCTGAATTTCTTCTGGATTTGGGTAGCTAGAGGCTACCACTTCATCGCTTTCGGCGAGTGTAATACCAAAGCTTTTGGTGTTAGGCAGGATGTCGGCCATTAAGGCTTGATAACGGGGCTCAAAAATATGCAGCGGTAAAACCATCCCAGGAAAAAGCACCACATCCGTCAGGGGAAAAATGGGCAGTAAAACCTGATGAGGGGATGGTGACTCCG
>CAZZIY010000102.1:0-7432 GCA_964654525.1 uncultured Vampirovibrionales bacterium
ATGCCTTCTCATCCAGAATCCGATAAAAATGGTTATTTAACACTCTCAAATGTTAATCCAATGGCGGATATGGCCGATGCCACTTTGGCATCCAGAGTCTATGAGGCCAATCTGGCTGTAATCGGTATTGTCAAAGCAATGGCAAGTAGAGCTCTTGAAATTGGGCGTGGTCAGTAGTTAAGACCCTCATCTTAAAACCTTAATCGATGTCGTGAAAATGAGTGAGTACCCTGTCTAATGAATACCTTTTCGATTCAAAGTCTGATGAATACAAGTGGTCCTGCTGCTATTGAAGCTCGAGCTGCACAGCTGGAGAATATGCTTCGAGCGGTAGAAACACCCAGCACAGGAGCTGTTTCTGGTGGATTTAAACGAACGCTGATGGATGCTTCTGCCTTTCGCCCTAGTCAGGTGGTTGATGCCGTCCCTGCCGCTGTCGCCGACCGTATTCGAGCCTTTATGCCCAGCGTTGAAAAATACGCCCGTGAAAACGGAGTGGACACAGCGCTGGTGAAAGCACTCATTCGCCAAGAGTCCGGGTTTAACCCCAATGCGGTTTCTGGCTCTGGCGCCTTAGGTTTGATGCAGTTGATGCCAGCAACTGCCAAAGGTTTGGGTGTTGAAAATCCACTTGACCCAGAACAGAACCTGGCCGGCGGAATTCGACATTTAAAAGGCCTATTGGCCCGCTACCACGGAAATGTACCGCTTGCTCTTGCTGCCTACAATGCGGGTGGTGGCGCTGTGGACAAACACGGGGGAATCCCGCCCTATAAAGAAACCCAGAATTATGTCCGCAATATTTTGGCGATGTATATTCGCGAAAAACAAGCGTAGACACTCACGAGTACTAGATAGGAGTAACCAAACAGATGAACGAAGGTTATGTGCCAAAGCTGAGTATGGGTCCCCGTTTAGAAGGATTTTCTGGCGGACTATCCGGTGGGATGTCTGCCATTGGGGCCGTGAGTCAAAATGTCTTTACCTCTCCAGCAAGTCAAGGAGCTTCTTTCAAAGAGGTGATGATGAACAGCATCAGCCAAGTAGATCAGGTTTTGCAAAAGCCAGACGCCTTGGTTAGAGAAGCTGTGACCACAGGCAGTGTGGATGTACACGATGTGATGATTGCCAATGCCAAGGCGGAACTGGCGGTGAACGTGACGACCCAAATTGCCACCAAGGTGATCCAGGCCTACGACAAGATCCTGCAAATTCAGATTTAATCATTACACTCAAAAAATAGTTTATTAAGCTATCTGTCGATATTTCATAAAAATCCTCTTTCCAGTCGATACGCTTGATCGAGGATGCTCCCTAATATAGGGATTGGGAATGGTGTTTTTCGTCATTTAGCGATAGCGATAAAGAGAGAAAGCGTTTTTACTCATGCCTCCGCAAATTGCTGCACTCCTCCAAAACCGAAATGCGATGATTGGGATTATTGCCGGCAGTCTACTGTTGCTTATCTTAATGTTGGTTTGGCATCCCTGGAGCACCGGGCCAGAAAAGGGCGGTGGTGCCCTTAAACCCAATCAAAGAACGCTTGCTACTGTTGAAACCATTGGACGCGCCATCGAGGTGCAGGCCTTGCTTGCCCGTGAAGGTATTCGTGTAGACCGTAAAGATGCAGACGGGGGCAAAGCGACCTTAGAATTTCAAGAAATGGCCACCCAAGAAGACCGTGACCGGGCCTTAATTACCCTGGTACAATCTGGTTTGATGGATAAAAATGTCGGGCTGGAAGCCTTTGACAAAGGGGATTTAACCGCCTCTCGCGAAGAGAAAAGAATTAAACTGATCCGTGCCCAACAAGGAGAACTGGCCCGCTTAATCCGCAAAATTGAACCAATCGAAGAAGCGTCGGTCAGTCTGTCTATTCCAGAGCCAACGATTTTCCGCTCTCAGCAAAAAGCCATGTCAGCGTCCATTCAGGTGACGATTCCTACCGGGGAGCGACTCACCCGAGACAAGGTCCGCAGCATTATTAATTTGATCGTGGGTAGTATTCAAGGTCTTGAGGCAGCGCATGTTGCTCTATCGGACACCAACGGCAATACTTACAGCAGTGTACTGGACTCTGGTGCCGAGATGATGGACCGTCTCGAAGAGCAAGACCAGTATATGAAGCAAAAAGTATCCAGTCAGTTGGATCGACTGATCGGAGCCGGTCATTATGTGGTGACCGTGAGCACACAATTACGAGAATCTCCTCGGGAAACCATGGTGCAATCCTTCGATCCCAACCGCTCAGTGGTGACCAATAAGCAGTCATTCACCGAACGGCTCAACGCGCGTTCCGCTTCACGCGGTGGGTCCGGAGGGGCTACCAGTAGCTTTTTACCCAGCTCGATGCAATCCAGCTCAGGGGGTGGTGACGGGAACTCCAACCGCGGTTACACCCGTGATGGGGTTGAAGTGAATTACGCCAATACCAAAACCCAATGGATGGAAACCAACCTGCCTGGGGTGACCGAAGATATCTCCATTGCAGTGACAGTAGACCGGCAAAAATATCCACAAGGCTTGTCTATGGCAGAATTTCAACAACTAATCGCCAGAGCTGCCAGTCCCAAAGTACAAACAGATAACGTTAGTATTGCTCAAATTGACTTTTCTCAGCCATCACTGGTGCCCTTGAATAAGGCGGGAGAGCAAAGCGAGTTCCCCTTTTGGCTTCTGTGGGTTTTGGGCGGAGCTATCTTAATTGTGCTCCTGTTGATTATGCTGACCGGTGGTCGTGGTGGTAATCAAACAGAGTTGCTTCAAACCCGTCAAGAAGTTCAACAACTTAGGGATTTTGCTGCCCAACAGCAGGCTCAACTTCAGGCCACACAGCAACAGACTCAAACGCTGCTAGAACTCCAGCAAAAACAGCCTGTTGCAGCCGGCGCCCTGGGTGTCGGTGAGGGAGAAAAAACCAGTGACCAGTCTGTGGAGGATTTACGGAAAACACTCGCCGATATTCAGGCCGTTGTCGCACAGGATAGTCTGGACGATGAGGATTTTGATAGACAGATTCAAAGTTGGATTGAATCCACTTAGATTATTTCAGGGTCAGTTAATAAGTAGTAGGTGGTGGTCGAGACTGTATGCCGATTGAGCAGTTTAATCCGGAACAAGCCGCAAACGAAGTAGTTTCCGCAATTTTTCCGCGTTATTTTGAGCGGGGAATGACCCAGGAGCAGGCGCAAGAGGAAGCTCAGGGGCTCTATAACTTGGCCAAAATTGCCGGTGATCTCGTGATGCAGGGCTCCGGAATCCCGGTTGCCGGGACAGATCAAATCTTCCCTTACGACGATCAAAACGCGGCCCAAATTGTTGATCTCTTTACTGAAGCGATGTATTTTTCCGCCCAAAAAACCCAAGAGTTGGGCATTCCCGACGAGTTGCGTCCGATGTTTCATCAGCAGGCTGCTCAACATGTGTTTGAACAAGCGCAACAAATTGTGGTTTCTACCTTTGGCCAAGAGCACACACCAGGGCTTCAGTTTAGCCGGGAACAACAGCTAGAATTTGTGAAACAAACCGCTGAAAGTGCTCTGTTACACTACATTAATGAGCATGAAAAAGAAAATGGGCCCATTATTCCCGATGAGCAAGCGGTTGAACAAATCTCGAAAGCCCAACTCCAAGCTTTGCAGGAGGAAGGACTCGCTCAGGATTCAGCTCTTCTGGATATCCCTGTCCCTCCTGAAGAGATGGCTGCTGGTACCCTAATCCCCCTGGACAGCCAAAGCGTGATGAAAGGGCCAAGTGCGTACGATAAATACGCGGCAGTGGCTTTGCTGGTTGCAACACTGCCTGCTGAAAAAGCGGCAAGTATTCTTAAACGCTTTGGTGCTGAAGAGCAAGAGATTATTCGCTATTACAGTGACCCAGAACTGGTGGTTCAACAGCTTGATGTGGCTTCGGTGAGATCTTACTTGGAGTCATTCAAACAACTCTTAAAGCAAGAAGCACATACCGGTGCAACTGGCGGTGACCTCTCAGCACAAGTACAGGATGACCAATATGACCTACATCCTCGTCTCGTGACACTGAGCCAAACTCGATCAAAAGACGCACTTCGCCGATTACTGATTCGCGAGCGGTCAGCCGTTCATGACTTGCTTGAAAATTTATTTCCAGAGGCTAATCCAGACGAAGAGCCCTTATTTTCTCCTGGCGAAACACCGTCCTCAGGAGCCCTCAGCATTCCCAAGCCTTTATCGCCTAAAATACAAGAAGCGCTCTGTGTTTATTTGGAGAAACGGGTGAGTTAGCGAGAGATTTTTACCTTGAGATTGTTAACGGCATGATTATTAAACGCAAGAAAGTAGAGCAATTGGAGCAACAACGCCAGAGTATGGCGCCGGATCCGATGATCTATCCCACTCAGGCGCCAGGGTCTGAGATGAGCTTCTGGGATGCCAATGAGTTTGATACGGTGAGCCCAGATATTCCCGAAAAACGATCCATTGATCGCAGACGAAGCTATCGACGCCTGGAAGAAAAGCAGGTGATCAATGAGGCCTACGCCGAAGCAGAGCGAATCCGCGAACAAGCTAGAAATGAGGGCTACCAAGCCGGACTTGTTGAGGCATCAGCCTCTGTGAGGCAACTGCAAGAGCAACTGGCTCAATTACTGATTGGTCGTGCTGAAGTTTTAGAATCTGTCGCCGATCAAATTGGCCCAATCGCAGTCGAAATAGCGGAACGGATTATCAAAACGGAAGTTAGCTGTGATGAGACTTTGGTGATGCGAATTGTGCTGGATACCATTCAAAAAGTGGGAAGGGGCACGAAATCTATTTTAGTGAAGGTCCACCCGGATGATGTTCTGCTGGTAAAATCCCAGCTGAAGGAACATCCCATCGAAAATTTACAAGCTGAAGTGATGGTGAGTGACGATCCTGGTGTTGATCCGGGAAGCTGCTGGGTAGAAACCAACAGTGGTTTGATTGATGCCTCTTTTAAGACAAGACTTGCTATGCTCAGGCAACTGTTTGGCTCCAATGACACAGAAGACCTACCCCCTGCGGCGAAGCTGGTGGCTCAAGAACCGTTGGATTCCAGTGAGCCCCATTTCACAAGCAACACTCCTCTTAATATTGAAACCCCTTTGGGTAGTGATGATTACTGGCAGACAGAGACAGACGATTGGCTGAACATGCCTGAATCTGAATGAAACCGGTATATCATGATAAATAACAAGAAGCTTCGTAAGGCTTAAGAAGGAAAAAGAGCGAGCCACAGATGGCCTATCCTCAGCAACAGCAGCAATTTAAAGTCCCACCCATTAGCGAATTAATACTGGGTGCAGGTATTCTGTGCCTGGTCTTAGTCTTGCTGATGCCGCTTCCACCATTTTTAATTGATATCGTGATTACCTTGAACGTATCGCTTGGCATTGTCTTACTGATGATGTCCCTCTATGTTCAAAAGCCGCTTGATATGGCCGCATTTCCCTCGATTATCTTAGTGGGCACTATGTTTCGGCTGGCTCTGGGGATTGCCGCTACGCGCTCTATTTTAGCCCATGGGGAAGCTGGAGGCGTGATCCATGCTTTTGGGGAATTTGTCACCGGCGGTAACTTGGTTGTGGGGGTGGTGATTTTTATTATCATCACCATTGTGCAGTTCTTGGTTATTACCAAAGGGGCAGAACGTATTGCAGAAGTGGCAGCCCGATTTGCTTTGGATGCCATGCCGGGAAAACAAATGACGATTGACGCCGATTTTAACGCCGGTCTGATTTCTCCGGAAGAGGCCATTCGCCGTCGAGAAGATTTACAACGAGAATCTGCTCTATTCGGTTCGATGGACGGTGCGATGAAGTTCGTCAAAGGGGATGCCATTGCCGGGATCATCATCACCGTCATTAACCTGATTGGTGGACTGGCTATTGGGATGGGGATGCGCGGGCTGGCTATTGGCGATGCGCTCAAGACTTATTCAGTCCTGACGATTGGGGATGGTCTAGCGGCACAAGTTCCCGCGCTCTTAATGGCTGTGGCGAGCGGTATTATGATGACCCGTTCAACTGCCAGTGGCGACAGTTTGGCAAAAGATTTATTTAGTCAAGTGCAGAGCAAGCCATACGGTTTGATGTTTTCGGCGGGATTCTTACTGCTCATCGCGGCAACCAGTGGGGTTACTGGACTTCCCTGGTGGACGTTTCTACCGGTGGCGTTGTTGGTAATTGCCGTTGCCTTTAGTGTCTTTTTGGCCAGTGATGTTCAACAACAATTGGGCCAGTTAGAAGCCACCAAGCAGAGTATGTCCGATTTAATCAATCCAAACCGGATGTACGAAAAATTGGGGGTCGACATTTTAAGTTTGCAGGTGGGTAACGACCTCTTGCGTATTGCTGACCCAGAACAAGACGGACAATTACTGGGTAAAATTGCAGGTCTCCGCTCACGTCTGACAGATGAACTGGGGTTTATTCTGCCCAATGTGAGGATTATGGACAGTATCTCGCTGGGTCCCAGTGAGTACTTGCTCTCCATCCGCAATAATCCCGTGGCTACTGGGGCTGTCTATCCCGATCGCTTTATGATTATTGCCAGTCTTTTTCAGGCGTATGGCATTCAACCCCCTGCGGATGCCGTGAGAGATAAAGAACCGACATACGGGGTGGATGCCTACTGGCTGATGCCTCAAGACATTCCACCCGAACTGCAAGACAGAGCGGTGGATGCCACTGATGCCATTATTGCCCACATGCAAGAGGTGGTGGTGAAGTATGTGGATGATGTGATGACCAAGATGGATGTGCTGAAGTTGATGGAGTTGGTGCGTCAGCAGGATCCTTCTCTCATTCAAGAGCTGGTGCCGGCGATTTTAACGCCCAATGATATGCGAAAAATCTTTGTCAATCTCATCCGAGAAAAAGTGTCGATTAAAGATGTGATGTTTGTTTTTGAGCGATTGAGTGATTATGCCCGCTTTAGCAAAGAGCCCGATATTCTGTCTGAGCGGCTTAGGGCGTCATTGGGCCGTCAAATTTGTCTCACGCATTCTGATCAACACAAGGTGATGTATGCGGTGACACTCTCCAATGAGTGGGAAAAATTATTGGATGACAGTTGCCAGAGAACAGAACTGGGGACGATGTTCTTATTGAATCCTCTTCAGGTGCAAGAATTGATTGAGACCACCAGTGAAACTCTCCGCTCTGTTCAGCAAACGTACGACCGGGTGCCAGTGATTTTGTGCTCTCCCCGTATTCGTTTGCCGCTTTATCAATTACTAGACCGTCATATTCCGATGGTCTCTGTGGTCTCCTACAGTGAGCTTATTCCAGATATCCAAGTCCAGGCTGTGGGCACTGTCGGAGGCGGAGATATGGGCGATATGTACGGCTACGGCTAAAATAAATTAAAAAAATACATGCCTAAAAAAATAAAAGAAATTTATGCTGTAGCAAAATTTTGCCAAATTAAGCTGC
>CAZZIY010000103.1:0-7357 GCA_964654525.1 uncultured Vampirovibrionales bacterium
TTGGTGTGACTTTTTTGTTTTGCTGGGCAAATATTTTTTGAATGAGTAAGGCGGGGTTTCTCCAGTTAACCATCAGTTCCTGGTCATTGATCAAGGGAATTGTTTTCTGATTAATTTGCAATTTATCCCGAAGATAAATTATGGATGGCGTTGGACGGTTAATCAAAAGCGGGGTGAATCCTAAGTAGGGGAACCAAGCCCCGTGGTAACCTCGGTAAATCAAAGGTACTTGTCTTAAGAGTGTGTCATGGCTGTCATAACTGACTTTTGAGATGCCCAGGGTTGTTTTTGGACCTATAAATTCTGATTTGATAGGGGCCATATAGCAGTAACTGTTGTTGAGCTGCATTTTGGGAGTTGGTAACGAAGCGATGCGAACAGGAAGTTGGTGGAGTAAAAACTGTTCGGGGATATCGGGTTGATTTTTATAGACGTTGTCATAATTAGCGGTGGCACAAGTGTAATATAACCCTTGAGCGCTTAATTGCCATCCACCGGGCGAATCAGTGTTATCCATTGGGTATAGTCTGGGATCTCTGCCCGGGGTGCGTGCTATACCGGCAAGCAGATATTGAAAGCGGATTGAATCAATTGAAGGCAATAACCACTGGGTGAGTAAGTATTGTCTCACCTGGCCTGTATTCTGACTGCCAGAGTGGAACAATGGATAATAGCCATCAACGGCCATCCAAGACTCAAATGTTTGCCTGTGCTCAGTAATATAGGGGGCCAAGTAAAGTAAAACTAAGGCCTTCTCATTGAGCATGGGCTCCGTCCAGTAGCGGTTTGCAAATTCATTGAAGGAGTAACTGGCAGAGGTGGTTAACACGATATTGCTGTAACGGTTTAAGACCTTAGCTAAGGCCGTATCTCCTGCATGCTCGCGTGGCACTTTCAAAAACATATCTAAAATGATGGCCTTGGGATGTTGTTTTTCGATGTGTTCTAGTATTTTTGCCAGCTTATCTCGGGGTAAATAATCATTATCGAGCCCGCTTTCGGGATGATTCTGGCCGTAATCAGCGGTTTTGGAGTCCATACTGACCAGAACGATGTCAGTCGAAGGTGTAAAGCGATTGGCTCTCAACCGTAAACGCATATCGAGTAAAACATTTTCGGCTGCTGTCAGACCCGCTTTCATCCCGCCTCCCAATGGGGTCAGTGTAATAGTCAATCCAAGAATCACTGCAATGAGTAAGCCGGCAAACAAAGGAAATAAATAGGGTTTTACCCGAGTGAAAGTCAGTTGAAGCAGTGTTTTAAATGCCACAGTTCCAGTTACCAGCTCTAGTCAATGGAAACAGAAGAGAAGGGAGCACTTCTATTTGGGTTAACAGGACCGCCCAATTCCCTTGTAATATGGTACGCTATTATCTGGATTCTGTATGAGCGAGATCTTGATGGTGATTCTGATTATGATCTCTGTATCAAGAGACTGTGAGCGAACAGAACAAGTTGACTAAATAACGCTATGAGATTTCTTTGGCAGTTATATGGGACTGGAATAGAATGCTTTTAGCCAAAAGTACAGTGAAACCAGTTAAACGAATGTTTTGTGTGGCTTTTGCCTTATTGGCTTTGCTCAACACTCACGGTGCCTCTGCCCGAACTAATAACCCTTCTTCAGGTTTGCAACCCTGCCGTTCTGAAGCAACGTCAATCTTGCAAGCAGAGTCTAAAATCACAGTCGATGCCCCCATTCATTTGGTTTGGGAAACTCTAACCACACCAACGGAGCTGAGAGAGTTTTTACCGGGCTACAAAAAAAGCACCCTTTTACAGGTTCGGGGAAATCAAAAGTGGTTCCAGATTTCTCAATCCGTAATTCGATTTTTTCCAGCGGTTCAGTATCAACTCCAGGTGCAAGAAAATCCCAAAACCTTTCAGGTCCAATTGAACCGCGTGTCTGGGGACTTTAAGGCCCTGCAGGGATTTTATGCACTAACCTCTGACGGACAACAGCGGACGGTACTCACCTATCGTTTGGGTATTGATCCCGGAGGGTTGCGTCTTCCTGGGTCTCAACGTTTGGTGGTAAATCAGGTACAAGAAACCCTGCAAGCACTCAAAGAACGTGCTGAATGGCGCTTCCAAAAAACGATGATCGGTCAGCGCTAAATTTGATAACCAGAGGTACGGTGGCCAGAGGTACGGTGGATGGTATCGATAAACAGCATCCCTGCTTTATTAGCAGTGGACGTAGGGAATACTCAGATTAAATGGGGGCTTCTCTCATTAGAGTCAACAAATGAGGCACTGGTCTTTTCCGAGGGCGTGATCTCGGAACGGGTCACACCCACGATGTTTGACCTCCATTCCTGGTTGCAACAAGTTAATGCCTTAGTAGCGGCAGTGATTGTTAGTTCTGTACGCTCACCAGAAGAGACCCGTTTGTTGTGTGACGAACTTCAGCAGGCATTTCCAGAGGTTCGCTGTACGCAGTTATTCCCACAAAGTTTTAGGATCCCTTTTCCAACCCAGTACAATCTCTCAGAGCTGGGGGCAGACAGGCTGATGAATATTCTGGGCCTGTTTGCTTTGTCGAAAAAAAAAGCTGAACAAGCGAATGCATCGCCGTTTTGGATCGCCGTCGATGCAGGTACCTGTTGCACTGTGGATGTATACCATTTAGAAAACGGATATCTGGGTGGATGGATTCTGCCTGGTTTGCAGATGCAGGCAAAAGCGATGACAGACTATACGGCCTGTCTACCGGATATTTCTGAAAAATTAGGTAGCCCATTGGCCCGTACTATAAATCAAATAGGAACAAGTACCGAAACGTCTATGCTTACAGGCTTACAACTTGGCTACCCTGCCATGGTTTTGGGTGTGTTGAACGCGCAGCTTTTATCGAATTATCCACCCTCCTTGCAAGCACCCTCTTTGCAAGCCGGTGGTCTTAACAGCGAGCATACCGTTATACTTACCGGAGGCGATGCACCTGTTTTAGAGAAAGCGCTTTCCCCCAATTTGCCCCGCTGTCGGGTAGAGCGGCAGCTCAATTTTATGGGTCTGAAAAAAGCTTGGCAGCTATTGACTACCAGTTTGCAGGCTACAAATTGACAGAGATCATGAGCTCTTTCAGACGGCCAATGGTGGAGTCCATATTCACCAAATCTTTAACCGATTGACGCAAAAACTGGTTAATCTCAGGCATCATCTGGATGGCAATGTCTATGCGGGGGTTTGAGCCATGTTCATAAGCCCCCACATCGATCAAATCTTTGGCATCCGCGTAGATGGCCATTAACTCTCGCATTTTCCCAGCGGCCTGCATATGTTCTGGGTCACAAATCTCCGTAAATAAACGGCTCACACTGCCTAACACGTCGATAGCGGGAAAGTGATTCATCGCCGCAATTTTCCGAGAAAGCAAAATGTGCCCGTCAATAATGCCTCGTACCGTGTCGCAGACAGGGTCATTAAAATCATCGCCTTCTACTAACACCGTGTACAGGGCAGTAATGGAGCCGTCTTCCGTAATCCCGGAGCGTTCTAGTACCTTTTGAAGCCAGGAAAAAATGGACGGCGGATAGCCCTTCATGGTGGGGGGCTCTCCAATGGCCAGTCCCACTTCTCGCCCGGACATCGCGGCCCGGGTCACAGTATCCGTCATCAAAAACACCTTTTTGCCCTGATCTCGAAAATATTCGGCAATGGCGGTGGCGGTTTGCAGACACTTCATCCGCATCAGTGGGGGTTGATCGCCAGTTGAGCAAACTAGCACAGAGCGTTTGACCCCTTCTTCTCCGAGGCTGTTTTCGATAAATTCCTTCACTTCACGGCCCCGTTCTCCAACCAATGCCACCACGTTGACATCGGCTTCTGAGTTTCTGGCAATCATGCCGAGCAGCGTGGACTTTCCGACCCCAGAACCTGCAAATAATCCCATCCGTTGACCAGCGCCCATGGTTAGTAATGAATCTACGGCTCTTAGTCCGGTTGAAAACTTATGCTTAATGATGGGTCTTGATAACGGGTTGGGCGGTGGGGTGTCGACAGAGATCATTTTGGCCATCGTCGTATCCATCGGACGTCCGTCCATCGGTTCACCTAAGGGGCTTACCAGGCGGCCCAAAAGGAAGTCGCCAACTGGGATGGTAATGGGGTTGTTGGTGGTTGTTACCCAACTGCCTTGAGAAATTCCCTTACCGTCATAAAGCAGTAGCATTTGGGCGACATCGGCCTTAAAGGCAACCACTTCGGCTGCTTTTGGTTCTCCGTCAATCGACTCAATAAAGCACAAGTCGCCAATTTTAAGCTTGGGAAGTTGCGCTTCTACTGTCAAACCCATCAATTTAGAGACCCGTCCCTTGTATTTATAGAGATCGGCCCCGTAGAGTATGTCTCGAATGCGCGTACGCGACTCTCGAAGAGTGGCTTCACTGAGATAAGGAGGTTGCGCGGAGCTGGACATCGTATTTTTGGGATCCTCTAAAATAAAGCTTGGATATCTTTATTGTAATGGGTTTTCGGGATTTATTGGGGCTTGTTTTAAAAAAGTATTTGCCAAGCAGTGAATCAAGTGATAATATAATCGTTTTTCTCGTGTGATGATCTTCAAGGTATGTGGCACTCAGTCCGGTTGAAGACCGTATAAACCCACCCCGATGGATAGGTGAGTTTTTTCCGATACTATTGAACATGAGTACAATGTGTGCTATAAACACTATGGTGGTGTTGATAACACACTAACCTCCATGTTCCTTGACATCCCGCGAGCCGTTTTTATGAAGAAATAAAAACGACCTTGAAAGTAGAAAAGAGGTGTTTGGTCATGCTCGCACCACGTGAAATGAGAGCTGTAGACTTCGGATGGCGCCTGGTCGCCACCCCAGCTCCCCGCTTTAAACCACCAGAAAACAATATCGATCCCCTGTTTGACTGGACTATGTTCCAGGGTATACGCCCCAAGCAAGCGCTTGAGCACGATACCTTTGAGCGTGTTCCTGCTCAACGAAGACAAATCGCTCACCCTGTGAATCTGGTGGGTACCCTGTTTGGTGGGCTTAACCGTCTATTGTTTCAGCCGCTTTGGAACTAGTTTAACAACAGATACGGATCTGAATCTGTTTTGCCCTAGCTTGTTGTCTTACGGACACCATGCGGCTAGGCAATGTGCTCGTTTTGGGTACAATAATGCTTATCTAAAATTTTGATCAGGTTATGAAAACATCCAATTTTTGAGACACCACCCCAATAAATATTTTGACAGGGGTTGTGAGGTGATGCCAAAGAAAAAACGGGGCATGAAATACGGGGAATTTGTTGTTATATGGATAAATCACTCCAGCGAATACTGCTTCAGTCCGCACAGGTCAACAATGTGCCCCAAGCAGATTTGGCAAGACGAATACTGGCCCAGCAGTTGGGACATAACCCAGAACTGCTGAGCGAATGTTTGGCGATGATGCACACCTTTGAGCGCTCTGAACGCGTGTAACGTAAAAAGTAAGCGTATTAAGATAACGGTGCGGCTATGAGATAATACCGCTCGATAGCAATTACTCACGCACAATGATTCTCTAGGAGCCCATTTCAATGACGTTACCTCCTGCCAATAACCCAACTTTAAATTCACAGAACTCAAATCCTCAAGCCTTTGCAGTGCTTCAAGCACTTTCGGAAAAACTCAAACATGCGCTCGCCACAGAGCAGGTGGAAATAATTGATAACAGCTGGCAACACGCCGGCCATGGGGGAGCTCATCCAGATCGAGTGGCCACCCATTTGAGCGTTAAGATTGTTTCTGGGTATTTTGAAGCAATGCCGTTGATTGACCGACACCGCTGTCTTCACGAGATTTTAGCCCCTGAAATGGCTGCTCATATCCACGCACTTGAGCTGCGCTTGTTTACCCCTGCAGAATGGGAAAAATCTAAAAAATAAACACGTCTAGAGGATGAGCATGCAATCGCCGTAACTATAAAACCGGTAATCATTCTCTAGGGCAATTCTGTAGGCGTCCAGAAGATACTTCCGCTCTGAAAAAGCACTCACGAGCATCATCAAGGTGCTCTTAGGGGTGTGGAAATTGGTGATGAGTCCGTCAGCCACCTGAAATCGAAACCCCGGATAAATAAATAAAGTGCTCCAATCGGCATCGGGCTTAATTTGTCCCTGATGTTTTAGGGCGGCTGACTCTAGCGTTTTTAAAACGGTGGTGCCGACAGCGATAATCCGGCCACCATTTGCCCTGGTGGTATTTAGTGCTTGTGCCGTCTCTTCGGGCAACTCGTAAAACTCAGGATCCATTCGATGTTCGCGGATATTTTCTGTGCGAACACTTCGAAATGTCCCGCTGCTAACCGATAGTGTCACTTCAGATATTTTGACACCAGAGTCTTTCAGCTGCGATAACACTTTAGGGGTGAAGTGTAACCCAGCAGTTGGGGCGGCTTTAGAACCTGGAACTTTGGCAAATACAGTTTGATACGCCGTTTTATCGATGGGCTCACTTTCGCGCTTTAAATAAGGTGGGATGGGGATTTCTCCGTGGGCCTCTAAAAATTCGTACACGTTGGAAAAGGGTCCCAGGTGTATCCGAGCCCGGACATCGCCTCGTTCGGCTGTTTCTATAATTTGAACATAGGCAGCCCCCACTTGTGTTTTAGGGCTAGGGTCGCCAAAAATAATTTCTGTCCCTGGAAAAATTTTCCGACTGGGTCTGACAAGGGCTTCCCAGATAATATCGTCAGGCTCATCAGGGTCAGGGTTTAACAGGAGTATCTCTACTTTTCCGGTATAGCCTCTGCGTGTACCAAACAGCCGTGCTGGAATAACTTGCGTGTTGTTGATAACCAGATGGTCACCAGGATTTAGAAGAGAAGGAAGATCTGAAAAGCAATGATGACTGACAGACCCCGTTTGACGGCTCATCTGCATCAGTTTGGACTGGTCCCGGTTTTTCAGTGGGTAGCGGGCAATGGCCTCAAAGGGCAGATCAAAATCATAATCACTGAGATTGAGTCCATCGGTGTTAGGGTCACGCGCTCTATATATCATCGAGAATTACGGTCCTCTGTTGCTATAGATCTATCGGTTATTGGATGATTACTTACCAAACTCCAATCGGCTTAGCGTGGCATTTCCCAGAATTTGGATGGTTTTTTGGTGGATACTCAGCGATTGGGCATAAATGGAGAAATTACTGCGCCCAATACGTTCGACATCAATCAGTTCATTCAATTTTTTTTCAAACACGGCGGCAATATCAACCGGGAGTTGTACCTGATTGGAAACCACCTTCAGTTGTTGAAAAACCAATTTACCCCCGGACACAGTAAGAATACCGCTAATTTCAACAGGCGTAGCCAGTGCATTGGCCAGGGAAACCTGCATGGTGAGTTTAACC
>CAZZIY010000104.1:0-7212 GCA_964654525.1 uncultured Vampirovibrionales bacterium
TTGGCATTAGCCAGTTTTTTCCCCCCTTACCATCCCAGTATCAATTTATTGACAGGCAATGAAGAGGCAATTAAACGTGACGCTACTCGAGTCATTCGCTTGATTCTGGCTGGTTTAAAGGAGTCTGACCCGTGTATTTAATCGCTTTGAAAATGCTAACCGGAGACAAGATTAAATTTATCACGCTTGTGATTGGCCTGACACTCTCTGTGTTACTCATCACACAGCAGG
Source organism: uncultured Vampirovibrionales bacterium (assembly GCA_964654525.1). Lineage (GTDB taxonomy): Bacteria > Cyanobacteriota > Vampirovibrionia > Vampirovibrionales > Vampirovibrionaceae > JAIEMW01. The sequence continues at coordinate 232 of CAZZIY010000104.1, forward strand.
GTTCAATTTTTTGGGGTATTATGTCTCGTTTTTTTACGACTATTAACAATGCACAGGCTGATATCTGGGTGATGGACCCCACCACAGAACAAGTAGATGCCCCTTCTCCCATGGATAATACGGTTCTGCCCAGAGTAGAAAGTGTGCCAGGAGTTGCTTGGGCCAAGCCGTATCGACTGGGGACAGGAAACGCTAGACTTAGAAGCGGTATTTCTCGGGCCATTCAGCTGATTGGGGTCGATAGTGATTCGCTTGTGGGGCTACCTCAAAATGTGGTCGCTGGAAATATTGCCGAGTTGAATACGCCTGACGCCGTGGTGGTCGATAAGAATGAACTCAAAAAATTGGGGGACCCCTCTGTCGGAGACACCTTTGAGATTAATGATCAACGGGCAAAAGTGGTCGCCATTATTAACACGAACCGTAACTTTTTATCCTTGCCTTTAATCTATACCACCTACGACCGGGCACAATCGTACACGCCCGTTGAACGAAAATTTTTATCCTATATTTTGGTCAAACCTGAACCTTGGATTTCTGGACCCAACTTGGCCAGGCGAATCACTAAGCTGACCGGGTTGGGAGCCTATACCGAAGATGAATTTAAAAGCAGAACGCTGGCCTGGTATTTGAAAAATACGGGTATTCCGATCAATTTTGGTATTACCGTCACGTTGGGTGTCATTGTTGGGGCAGCCATTGCGGCACAAACGTTTTACACCTTTACCTTAGAAAACCTCAAACATTTTGCTACATTAAAAGCTATGGGTCTGACCAACTGGATGCTGACTAAAATGGTCTTGTTTCAAAGCTTTTTGGTCGGGTTAATTGGCTACGGTAACGGTTTGGGGCTGATGGCGTGGTTTGGCAGTACGGTTCCTAAGAAAACTGTGTTGGCGTTTAATACGCATCCCCTTTTATTGTTAATAGCCTTTATTGCAGTTGTCTTTGTGTGTTCGTTTTCCAGCTTGTTGAGTATCCAGAAAATTGTTCGTGTTGAGCCCGCCACCGTGTTTCGAGGTTAAGAGAGATAACGATGACCACGGCAATCAAGATAGAAAATATGAATAAGAGTTTTCACTCGGGACCGACGGTTTCTCATGTTTTGCACGATATTAATCTGACGTTGCCCACCGGAGAAGTGATTTTGATTGTTGGTCCTTCCGGCTGCGGAAAAACCACGTTAATCAGTATTATTGGTGGTATTTTAAACGCGGATGACGGCGAAGTAACCGTATTTGGTCAATCAATGGTTAAAATGAACGGTCGAGACAAAACGGAATTTCGTAAAAAATATATTGGGTTTATTTTCCAACAATTTAATTTAATACCGACGCTCACAGTGCAAGAAAATGCAGCCATTCCACTGCTGATCCAAGGGGTTAACCGAGAAACGGCATTAGATAAATCCAAAGAATTGCTTGGTTCTGTGGGCTTGGGAGACCGTCTAGAAAGCAGTCCTGTTAAGTTATCAGGCGGTCAGCAACAACGTGTTGCTATTGCCCGAGCACTCATTCGGGATCCTAAACTGGTTATCTGTGATGAGCCCACAGCATCGTTAGACGGTCCCACAGGACGAAAAATTATGGAAACACTGCGCACACTTGCTACACAAACAGATCGTTGTGTGCTGGTTGTCACGCACGATTCTCGGGTTTTTGAGTTCGGTGATCGAATGGTCAAAATGGAAGACGGCCGGGTGATAGCAGAAGGAAAGACTCTAGAAGGAAATATTCATGTTTAACGTGTTTTGGAATCGTTTTAAGATGATCCCGCCTATTGTGCCGGTGTCTTTGTTCGGGCTCATCTTTGGGGTGAATTTTGTTTTACAATCTCAGCAAGTCCCGCCTCGGAGTCAACCGATTCGTCAGCCGGCCGTAAAACCGTCAATTAATACCGTTGCAGGAACTGGGATTGTCGAAGCATGGCGAGAAAATATCAGTGTCGCCCCCCTGAGAATTGGCAATATAAAAGAGGTATTGGTGGTACAAGGGCAAAAAGTTCGTAAGGGCGATTTGCTCTACACACTCGACACCACAGAATTAGATTCTGCACGTGAAACGCTAAGCGCCAATATTAATGCGCAAAAAGCCAATCTGGATCGATTGCGTCATTTGCCTCGTCCAGAAACCTTAAAGCCTTTGGAAGCAGCTGTTAAAGAAGCACGCTTAACCTACGAAAATGCCCAGACTCAATTGGAACGCTATGAACGCCTGAGTGATAAGCGCAGTGTGAGCCAAGATGAGTATACACAAAAAAAATATGCGGCAGCCCTGGCCAAGGCCAGCTTAGAAAAAGCAGAAGCTCAACTGAAGGAGGTGCGTGTTGGATCGTGGATCTACGAATTACAGCAGGCTGAAGCCCAACACCGATCCACACAGGCCGCTTTAAGAGAGATTGACACGAAAATTCTGCTCTCCCAAGTCAAAGCCCCACGTGATGGGGAGGTATTACAGATTAACGTTCGCCCTGGTGAAGGTGTGATGCAAACCCCAACCACACCGCCAATTTTGTTGGGCGACACCCAATGGCTTCAAGTTCGCGTTGATATTGATGAGGTTAATGCGAGTTTGGTGCGGCCCAAATTATCTGGTGTTGCCTATCTTAAAGGTGATGCCAAACGGTTTTTCCCAATTGAGTTTGTTCGGATTGAGCCGTATATGCTGCCGAAAAAGAACCTAACAGGTCTTTCCACAGAACGGGTTGATGTTCGGGTGTTGCAAATGATATACCGCTTTACCAAGCCACAATTTCCTGTTTATGTGGGTCAGCAGGTGGATGTTTACTTAAAAAAGTAAGCTAAAAAATGACAGAAAGCGCTCAAATATAATGACAAACTCTTTGCAAACAAAGCCTCCTCAATATTTCGGTTTTGCGGTAATAATAACGGCCTGTATTTTTTGCATTTATGCTGTTTCTATCCCCGTGTTTTCACGACCTGTGTTCGGAAAGAAACACCAGACGAAAGAACCGGAAATTCCTGTCCATCAGAATCAAACCGTTTTGCCTGGTAATATCTCAATCTGGAATGAAGCTTCCTCCGAAAAATCACAGTCCGTGGGGGTGACCTTAACCCCGGTATTCCCCGATAAGCAGTGGTGGGAACAATTTAACGATCCCTATTTGAATCAATATATTATCGAAGCCTTCGAGCATAACCGCTCCTTGCAGCAGGCGGTTCAACGGGTTGAAGAGGCCAGAGCGTTGGCCAGAGAAACACTCGGTAAAGAATTTCCGGCATTTACGTTTGCTCCTGCATTTAACCGACAAAAAAACTCCAAGACACTGACGACACCCAATACCAGCCAATTTACCGGAACCGGAGTCCGGTTTTTTGCGCCGGGACAAACCGTCAATATTTATAATATTCCGCTGAATGCCTCCTATGAAGCCGATGTGTTCTTACGCAACAGGCTAAGGTCCAAAGGAGACCGTCTGACAGCCGATACCAGCGAGTGGGACAAAAAAGGGGTGATGGCCAGTTTGGGAGCCGATGTTGCCACAGCGTATTTCAATTTAATTCAAGCGGATGCGTTGATTGCCCGTAGTCAAGAAGAAGTCGCCCTTTTAACCCTTCAAAAGGAGTTACTGCTTTCTCGTTACGCCTCGGGCTTAAGTGCTTACGCTGATATATTGCAGAAAAATCAAGAGATTGACACGGCAGTTAGTGGACTGACCACCTATCAAAAAAATCAAGCTCTTTCCGCACACCAACTTGCCTATTTGCTGGGAAGAACCCAGTTTGATGCCCCGTCGTTTCAGCGAAAGTCGCTAGAAGAAGTCATATTACCTATGACGGTTCAGTCCGGGATCCCTTCTGAATTAATTGCTCACCGACCGGATATTTTGGCCACTGAAACTCGAATGAAAAAAATGAAACTCGATGTCAGTATCGCAAGGCGTGCTTTTTTGCCGACGTTTAACATTACTGGACAAGTGGGACTTGCCAGCACACGGCTGTCTAAATTTTCTAACATTGATAGTTTGCTGGCCTCGGTCGGCAGCAGCATGAGTGAAACGATTTTTAACGGCGGGATTCGTCAAGCGGAATTGAAATACCGCAAAGCCCTGTATAAAGAGAATTTACTGGCCTATCACGATGTGATTGTGAAAGGCTTGAAAGAAGTGGAAGACAGTCTGGCGGTTCTGGAAGAAAACCGGCAGAGCTATCAACAAACCCTATCTGTGGAACGGGATACTAAAGAGGAAACAGCGTTGTTTGAGTCTCGCTATCAGACGGGCTTACTGTCCTACCCGGATTATTTACAGCAAAAGCGCCAATGGCTTGCCGCCCAAAAGCAAAGTTCTTTAAATAAAACTGCGTGTTTAATTGACATGCTTTCGGTATTTAAAGCCTTGGGTGGCGGCTGGTAGATGAGCGTGTAGATGAGCGTTAAGACTGACTGCGTTTTTGCAGGCCTTTTCCGATAATATTGAGCTGAATGTTCGTAGCTCCTTCGATAATGGGCATTGCCAGTGCGTCACGAACAAAGCGCTCGACTTCAAATTCTTTTAAAATCCCGTTTCCGCCGAGTAGCAGTTGTGCCTGCTGCGTCACGCGAGTTGCCATTTCTGAGGCTTGTAATTTTGCGATGGCGGCTTCATGAGAAAAATCAGCACCCTGATCCCTTAACTTTGCCACATGATAAACATATTGGCGGCATTGTGTGATGTCGGCTTCCATTCGTGCCAGTTGATGAAGGACGGCTTGGTGCTCTATCAGTGGCTTTTCAAACTGTACCCGTTTGCGGGCATAAGCCAGAGCTCGGTCAAAGGCCCCTTGTGCTATGCCAAGACAAACGGCGCCGACCAAAATTCTCCCGCAATTCAGCGCGTACATTGCGTTTTTAAACCCCTCGTTTTCGGATCCAATAATATTCTCCTCAGGCACGCGTACATCAACAAACTTGAGTGTGCCCCAGTCAGCGCCGCGAATGCCTACTTTGTCTTTAATCTCTCCGCGCGTAAAGCCAGGGGCATTGGCGTCTACCAAAAACGTGGTAATCCCTCGGGCTTTTTCTCCGGGTTTGGTTGAAGCAAGTAGTACAAAAGTTTTGGCAATATTGGCGTTGGTGATCAGCCTTTTTCCGCCGTTGATCACAAAGTGCTTACCCTCTCGAATGGCAGTGGTTTCAATATTGGCGACATCACTGCCCACTTTTTCCTCAGTCATCCCAAAACCTGCAAGACCCTGGCCACTGGCGAGTGGCTTTAGGAATTTCTTCTTTTGGTCATCATTGCAAAACTTTTCCATCAAAGAAACGGCGAGATTATGCGCATTGAGAGAGATTGCCATAGAAGGATCGGCTTGAGCGACTTGTTCTAGGAGTAAAACCGTCTGTAAGTATCCCAGACCCATGCCCCCGTTTTTTTTAGGGACTGCAACCCCCAGAAACCCGCGGCTGCCGAGCTCTTGGATAGCTCGAATATCAAACTGCATCTCTTTATCATTTTTGGCAGCACGAGGCAGGGCAATGGTTTGGGCGTACTCTCTGGCACGGGCTTGAAAGGCTCTGTCCTCTGCTGTAAGCCCCCAATTATCTATTTTTGCAACCGCTGTATTCCCAGAAAAAAGAACCGTATCTGTATGAACAGGAAAGGTTTGTACTGAAATTTGTTGGCTTTTTTTGGGTTGATTCTGTGATGTTCCCCTAACAGTGGAAATACCCGCAGCAAAATGCCGAATTTTGGTCATTGTTTTAACCCCATTCACTCTATTCAGTTTAGAAAACAATACTATAAAACAAGTGATGGCAACGTGCAAAACGTGTCCGAACTTTTACGTGATTCCTTCATAAAATCAAGCCAGCGCAGCGTTTGAGACTCAGGATTTTGATTTTCAGTGATGTCTCGAACCACAGCCAACCCGTCAACACCAGTATTTAAAACCTGTTTAGCGTTGTCATCCAGAAAAATGCCCCCAATGGCAACCAAAGGAAGAGTCGTCAGACCCCGCCAATGCCTCAGTTTTTCTAAACCTTGAGGTGAAAACGTCATGGTCTTGGTTGTGGTAGCATAAACAGGCCCAAAGGCGACATAGGAAGGTTGATGTCCCAGCGCGAGTGCGAGTTCTTTGTAGCAATGGGTGCTAATGCCAAGCCTGAGTCCAGCTTCATTGAGAGCTTGCAAATCAGCGTTGGGAAGATCTTGATGCCCCAAATGCACACCGTAAGCCCCGTACTGAAGGGCCAACTCCCAGTGGTCGTTAATAAACAGGCGACATTTTGTGTCTTTAGTAATTTCCACTGCTCGCTTTATTTGAGCTTCAATACTATCCCAAGTGTTTTTTTCTGAGTGCTTTAGGCGAAGTTGAATAGTCTTAATCCCTAGTGGAACAAGCCGTTCTACCCACTCAGCGGAGGGAACGACAGGGTAAAAACCGAGAGGTTCTGCTCCTAAGCTGGCAAAGGAAGAATGGGGTTGCCAGACGGTCGAGGTGCTTACCGTCGGGAAAAGATCGGCTGGTGTGAGAGGGACATTGGTCATCTCCTGGTTATAATTATCGATCGGCCAGGGGAAGTGAGCTAGGGGACCATTGGTTTGTGTGAGTTGATCTAATTTGGGTGCAAAAGCCAGTCCCTGGTTGATATAGGCTTTGGCAGCAACCACGGCATCTTCCAGTGTTTCTCCATGGGCGATAAACGCGGTAATTGCTGCGGACAGGGTGCATCCGGTGCCATGAGTACTACGAGTATGTTGGGTGGGGCTGTGGAGCCAAAAACTCTTATTACCTGAAAAATAGTCAGAAGCGAGTTTTTCTGTGTTCGAACCGCCTTTAACCAGTACATTAGGAACACCCAAGGTGCGAAGCCGAGATGCATAATCGACAACGGTTTCTGCCGAAAGACTTTCGCTAGGCGCTTCTCCTAACAATACTGCGGCTTCGTATCGGTTAGGGGTGATGAGATCGACGAATGGCAATAGCTTCTCTCGGATCGCCTGGGGCAGAGAAGTATCGCTGAGTGAATCTCCGCTGGTAGC
>CAZZIY010000105.1:0-7188 GCA_964654525.1 uncultured Vampirovibrionales bacterium
GGGAATAGCCTGTTTCTCACAGTAAGATTTTAGGGTTAATTGATCCTCATGACTGAGCGATAAGGCTTTGAGTAAGTCATAGACTGTCCCTTTCACGCCGAGATCCTCATCCATGTATTCGGCAGAAAGACTATTTTTACAGGTGACATTATCGGCCGTAAAAGACTGAAATTTAGCCACATGGGCCCCGCAGGCTTTGGCAGCGTCAATCAATTGTTTGGCCGTAGTAACATCACCGTTGTGATTGACACCAATTTCAGCAATCACACAGGGCTTGGGTAAATTCGCCCAATATCCTGTTTTTGAATTTGTCTTTGTCATAAAGAAACCACCCAATTCATTCCATTATTGCAATCAATCACCACAAGCAATCGCCATCCACTGGCAAAAAATCATTCATAAGGCATCATAACAGAAGCCCTAAGAGATATCGTCCACCCGGGGATGGTGATCCCATGGCCTAGAGCAGAAAATGTTTTTTATATCGATTTGCGGCGCCAGAGAGGCTGTTCTTTTCGCAATTGCGCAAGACTAACCCCGTCATTGATGATTCTATTCATGGTTTGCGGGGTCACGGTCCACTTCTGACGAGCAGAAAGCAGGGTTTGTAAGCGGTCTTTGGGGACTGTCTCCAAGATCTCACGACTTTGCTGATGGGCCGTCATCACCACGTGCTCAATTTCTTTTTGGATTTGCTGCTTTTGAACCTCAGTGAGATCTTTGGGCACGCCGTAAGGAAATAATTTACTTTCACCCAAATGACCCACCATCCATTCCGCCACCTCCACTGCAATGGTTCTGGCATTCAAGGAAGCCACAGAGGCATCGTTTTCAAAGAAAATACCTTCGGCAACCTCACCCGACATCAACACGGCCAACCGCCCTTTGAGTTTTTTCAAGCTGATCCCAGGCAGGGCTTGCTGCATCTGTTCTTGAAGCGTCTCCAAGGTGAGGTTCTCTTCAGAGACCCCCAAACGACTGGCCACAATCTGACGGCCCATCGCACTAACCGCGGTCCGTTTCTCCTCTTCTGGTGATGGGCGAATCCGAATTTTTGCCCGACCAGAGAGCACCGTGGAAAGCCCGCTGACGATGAAGGTAGATAAGACACCTGCCTCCAGCCAACCAATACTCAGCCCACTAATCGCCCGGCGAATGGGAATTTTCAACTCCTGAGTCAAGCGAGTTCTGGTAGCGAGATCCAGTTCCGCAGAGACCTCTGTACCGTCCACCAGTACGGCGACCCACTCTGTAATTCCGGCATTATTGGTTTTTTCTAAGCTGGGTGTAAACAGCTCTCGGACATAACCCGCCTTAGCCGCTTGATAGACAATTTCTGGCTGCAAAATCACCCGATCGGTTTGAAGTGTTTTCAACCAATCAGCTTGTGTCCACTGAGGAGTTGGTTGAGTCGATTCGGGAACAACCACAGAATTTAAGGGCTTACCTTCCCATCGATTACTCAAGCGTCGTTGCATCACCATGGCTGTATCAATATTGGCAAGTAGCAAGGTCAAGAGTGGGGTCAAAATAATATTCCACTGAATCAGCTTTCGGAATGTTCCCTGTCGTTCCTTATTGTGCTGACTTGCCTGGCTGCTGTGCTGCACGGCTGCCTGGAGCAAGGTCTGCCCCATTAAGTCGAGAGCACCAAATTGCGGGTATTTTGGTGGTGTTTGCCTATGTCCAGGTTTGGGTATAACGGGACGTATCGACGTCATCAAAAGCGTATCCCCCGTTTATTTTTCTCCAAAATAGCAAAAAAATCCGCCCAGTACAAACGTACGGGCGGTCCTAAACTAAGAGGGGGGATGTTAAGTTTTATTATAGGGGGGGACATGAAAAAGGGGAAGATCTTTTTCACCGCCATGATCATTTCAACCAGAGGGTTTTAGCGATTTTAAAAAAATGCCAAAAGCCTCATGGCAAGGCAAATCAAGACATGGCAGACATGTCAAATCATGACAGCATCATGATTTCAGGAATTAAAACCAGCCAAACTCTAGACTGGGACTTTGTTTCGCACCAACAACGAGTGCGCGGTCATTTCTTTTGGAATGGGGAGATGGAGCAAATCCAATATGGTGGGTGCAATATTGCTCAGACCAGGGGTTTCACCCTGAACGGCATGCAAAGAAAACTCGGGATTTTGGCTCACCAACACCAGGGGTACAGGGTTGGTTGTGTGCGCTGTGTGCGGATTGCCTTCTGGATCAATCATGGTTTCGATGTTGCCATGATCCGCGGTGAGTAACATAATCCCGTTGGTCTCATGAACAGCCGATATCACGCGGCCCAAGGCTTTATCCACAGCCTGAATCGCTTTTTCTGCCGCAGACTCAATACCGGTGTGTCCAACCATATCGGGGTTGGCAAAATTAGCCACAAGCACATCATATTGGCGAGATTCAATTGCCGCCACCAGGACATCACACACGGCAGGTAGGCTCATCTCGGGTTGTAAATCGTACGTGGCCACTTTGGGAGAGGCGACGAGTTCTCGGGTTTCTCCGGGATACGGGGTCTCAAACCCACCGTTAAAAAAGAAGGTCACATGGGCGTATTTTTCAGTTTCAGCGGTCCGAAACTGGGTCAGCCCATGCTCAGATAATACTTGGGGCAAGATGTTGTCCAATCGTTGCTTCTCAAAAGCGACGGGGAGTGCAAACCGCTCATCAAATAAACACATACAAGCAAAATACAGATTTTTGACTATCTTTGGGCGATCAAAACCTTCAAACGTCTCTTGGGTCAATGCCTCTGTCAACTCCCGTGCCCTATCAGGCCGGAAATTATAGAAAATAATAGAATCTCCGTCCTGAATCCCCTCATACGTCAAATCAGTGACTGAAGGCAGGACAAATTCATCTGTCAAATCTTGATGATAGGCATATTGCAGGGCATTAACACTAAAGGGGAAACGGCGCCCAGAGGCAGTTGTCAGATTGGTATAAGCTTTTTCGACTCGTTCCCACCGTTTGTCTCTATCCATCGCATAGTAACGACCACTAATAGTTTGGATTTGCGGGAGATCTCGCGCGCTGAGAAAAACCTCTATCTCATCCAAATAAGTTTCAGCACTTTTTTGGGGCGTATCCCGCCCGTCTAAGAAGGCATGAACTGCTATTTTGGTAATCCCCTGGCTTTGTGCCATTGAGATAAGTGATTTTAAATGATTGATATGGCTGTGTACCCCGCCATCACTCAACAAACCCATCAGATGGAGCGTACCACCCGTGCTTTGAGCATGATCTACTGCAGCAGTTAGGACCGTATTCGAACCAAACGAGCCAGTGGCAATTTCATGATCAATCCGGGTGAGTTCCTGATAAATAATCCGGCCCGCCCCCATCGTCATATGCCCCACTTCTGAATTCCCCATCTGCCCTTCGGGCAAACCCACAGATAGCCCTGAGGCTTGCAGGGGCAGCCAAGGATAATCGCTTAATAAAGAGAAATAATGCGCCGGATGCACCCGATCGATCGTACTCTGAGGATCCCCTTGGATTTGCGCGGCTTCTTTATGCGTCGCTTTAACAGAGGGCGCAAGGCCCCAGCCATCAAAAATCAGCAGCAGTAACGGTGTCTTGGTCATATAATATAAATCTAACTCAATCGGCTCCAGAAACCAAAGGCCTTTCCATCTCCACTGTTGCAACAGTTTGCAATTTTTATGACTCCATTAACTTTAAGGACTGAACCCAGTATGACTGCTTCTCATAATTCCGCCAGTAACACTTCTAGCCAAGAATTTGCCTATTTTAAAAACCAATTTGTGCCCATTGAAGAGGCCACCATCAGTATCAAAACCCATGCTTTTCTTTATGGAACTTCTATTTTTGAAGGGATTCGCGGTTACTGGTTGTCTGAAGAAAGGGCCATTTGTATCTTTCGGATGCGCGAACACTACCAACGAATGATGCGCAATAGCAAAATCTTTTTCATTCACCCCACCCATACACTGGAAGAGTATCTGCGAACCACAGTTAGCCTGGTCCACAAAAACCAACTAACAACAGACTCTTACATTCGCCCGACGCTTTACAAAACGGGTAGTACCATTGGTCCCTACATGGAAAACGGTATCACTGAGTTTTGTTTATGGACTTCTCCTCTCGGACAGTACGTCGATATCAACAAAGGACTCAAAGTTTGTGTTTCTAACTGGCGCCGAGTTGACGATAATGCCATTCCTCCGCGGGCCAAAGCAGGGGGGGCCTATATGAATACAGCCCTGATTGTAACTGAAGCCAAGTTCAACGGCTTTGACGAGGCCGTGGTGCTGACCCATGAAGGCACCGTCTCTGAGGGCAGCGCGATGAACTTATTTTTAATCCAAAACGGAAAATTGATCACCCCGGGGAAAACTGAGAATATCCTGGAAGGCATCACCCGAGACGCCGTTTTGACTCTTGCCAAGGAAGAACTGGGTATTGAAAGCATTGAGCGGACTATTGACCGTACTGAACTCTACACGTGTGATGAAGCCTTCTTCTGCGGGACTGGGGCGCAAATTGCGCCCATCACCAACTTCGATAACCGCCCTGTAGGCAGCGGCGAGATTGGCCCACTTACGCGCAAACTGCAAACACTTTACTTTGACGTGGTCAAAAACAAACTACCTCGCTACCAAGACTGGTGCACGGTTGTTTATCTGGATCAATCCTTAGACGAAAACCTAAAGCGACTTGGATTGGCCGAAAAATTGAACCCCGTCCCTTAATATGCCTCTTTCTATTTAGGACTCCTCATGAGCGAAACACCCTCACATTCTCAACTGCCAGAGCACTCAAAGCACGCAAATCCTTTGTTTGCTCTTTACACCTGGACGGTAGAGCAACTGCGCACATTTTTGGGGGCCTTTGGGCAGATGTTCTTGTACCTAATTGACGTCAGCACCTACATTTTTCGGGGAAAAATCAACTGGCACCAAACCATTCTGCAAGCTGGAGCTATCGGAGCAGATTCTCTACCTGTCTCTGTAATCATTTGCTTGATTGCTGGTTCTGTTTTAACCCTGCAAACTGCGAAAAAATTTGCGATGACGGGCGCCAACGCCTATATCGGCGGGCTGGTGGCCATCGCGATTGTTCGTGAAATTGGACCCATATTTACGTGCCTGGCCGTGGGTGCCCGAGCGGGGACTGCCATTGCCGCAGAAATTGCCAATATGAGTGTGTCAGAACAAATTAGTGCGCTACAGGTGATGCATGTGAGCCCGAGCCGTTATCTTATTCTCCCGCGGTTACTGGGCTGTATGATTAGCATTCCTTTATTAACCCTGATTGGTGAATTTGTTGCAATCATGGGTGGCATGGTTTTAGCTCAGCAAGTGGCTCATCAGCATTATAGCCAGTTCTTTGAGTCTATCTGGCTGAATCTAACCAAACATGATTTACTGGTAAGCATGCTAAAATCCGCTGTTTTTGGGATTTTGATTGTTGGTATTTGCTGCACCATTGGACTCAGAACCCGTGGAGGGGCTAAAGATGTTGGACTTGCAACCACACGAGCTGCCGTCTGGAGTACCATTGCCATTATCGTGGCCGATTTTGCCCTAAGCTGGATCTTTTTTGGCACTCGCTTTGAGCAACAATTCTAGTGAAATCAGCATAAACTCAACTAGAATCTTATTTCTTGGCTAACTCTTGCGTCCAATTTATCAATCAAATTGCCCAAACTAAACCGAGATCCAGAGAAAATCCATATCGGCGTTGGCAATCGAGAATCGTCTTGAATGCGCTCAATATCTGGTTGTATTGAAAGCAAATCTTCTCCGTCGACAACCAGTCGCTCATTAGCATTACCGGTTCGCAAAACAAAGACATCCCCGGCCATAGGGGTAACCAAGTTATCTGTACCGCCATAGGTTAGCCTTCCGGAATAGTCTTGTCTAATTCGATCTTCTAGCCGCTGATGGGTTTGCACGGACTCTCCACTATATAAAAGTGTGGCAACAATTTTTGCCCGAATTCCTTGAGACGGTGTCGGATTTTCAACCACATAGCGGCGAACGGCGCCAAACTTCAAAGCATTCAGCATACAAATCTGTCTCCAAAAACGTTATCTCCAGCATTTCTGAGCAGAGCTAGTCCGTTTTGATCTGCTGTCTGAAATTAAAAAACAAAGCGTCTTGGGAATTGCTAGGCGTCGACTTCGTCTTCAATAATCGGGACAATCTTGGTGACAGAAGCCACGCAATCAGACTCATCCATATTTTGAATACGAACACCCGTTGCCATCCGGCTTTGACGCGAGATATCTCCCGCCTTCAACCGCACCACAACCCCGTTGGCTGAAACCACGATCAGCTCATCATCCTCTTTCACCACCAGGGTGTTGGTCAAACGGCTGGTTGGTTTTTTGAACTTGGTTGAAATGAGCCCGATACCACCGCGGTTCTGAGAGCGGAACTCAGAGATACTGGTGCGCTTGCCGTAGCCGTCATTGGTGATAATAAGTAAATCAATTTCCACATTGTTTGGAACAATACTGAAATCAACAATCTCGTCACCTTGACGCAGACGCATCGCAGTCACACCCCGTGCCGGACGACCCAAAGGCCTTAGGTCTTCAACAGGGAACCGAATCCCCATCCCCAAACTAGATGCTATCAAGATTTGATCCGTATCAGTAGCCGGTAACACCCAGTTAAGCTGGTCATTGTCTTCCAAGCCAATAGCGATTAGCCCGTTTTTACGGATATTTTCAAAATGGCTGAGTGTAATTTTTTTGATCCAACCTTTACGGGTCAGCATAATCAGATGTTTATCAGGTAAAAATTCAGCCACAGGCACCACAGCCGTGACACGTTCATCTTGCGCCAGCGGCAAGAGGTTGATAATAGCAAGCCCTTTGGCTGAACGGCCTCCTTCTGGGAGATCGTAAACCTTTAGGCTATGAGCAATCCCTTTACTGGTGAAGAAGAGGACTGAGCTGTGCATCCCTGCCATAAACAGGTGAACCACGTCATCCTCATCGCGGGTCTTAATCGCCCCTTTACCTCGGGTGGCACGGTTCTGGCGCTCAAAGGTATCAAGGGCAATCCGCTTGATATAGCCTTGACGTGTGATAAACACCGCCATTGCATCATTGGGGGTTAAATCTTCTATCGAAAACCCATCATCTTCGGCAGGAATGATTTGTGTCTTACGGGGATCGCCGTACTTGGTCTTCAGTTCTTGAACT
>CAZZIY010000106.1:0-7152 GCA_964654525.1 uncultured Vampirovibrionales bacterium
ACCATCAATTTAACCACGTCGCAACTCGATTTAACAGGAACCGCAGAGTCTTCCCTTACTCCTAATCAAGCAACTGCTCTGCTAAAAGAACGAGCTGCCAGCTGGGAGCCGCCCAGCCGAAAATACACCCAAGGCATGTTGGGGATTTATACCAAAAATGCCCAGCCTGCCAGTCGTGGAGGGGGACTGTCTCAATGAGAATGGATATTTTAACCATTGGAGAGGCCATGGCAGAGCTGTCTGCCAGTATGCAGCATCAAGCGGATCCGCTATCTGCGAGCCAGAAACCAGAAAATTTTTCTGGAAAAATGTTTTCCTTTGATTTTGCTGGGGATGCCTATAATACTGCTGTGGCAGCAGCTCGACTGGGATCTCGGGTTGGCTTTATTACTGCTGTTGGGCAAGATCCCTTTGCCAACGCCTTATTACAAACCTTAAGACAGGAAAAAATACATACAGATTGGATCAAAACCCTTTCCTTAGGGTTTACGGGGGTTTATTTTTGTTTTGATTCACACCCAGAGCAGCCCGATCCTCGCTTTTGTTACTACCGAAAAGGCAGTGCTGCAAGTCAATTAAACGAGTCACACATCCCTATTAAGGCTATTCAGCAAAGCAAAATCCTCTTTAGTACGGGGGTCAGTCTCAGTCTTTCAGGCGAAACCCGCAAAGCAATTCTCAAAGCTTTTAAAATCGCTAAAGAAAACAATGTGATGACTGCCTTTGATCCCAATTACCGGGCCAAACTTTGGCGAAATGAAGCGGAAGCCTACGACGCGATGAATGCATTACTGTCCTATGTGGATATCATCCTTACGTCCACTCCTGGAGACACTCAACCTTTGATTGGTTTTTCCAAGCCCAGTCAAATTATTGAGTTTTTCTCGTTCAAAAACATCAAATTGGTTGTGGTAAAAGCCGGATCTGATGGGTGTTATTTGGGCTATAAAAAGCAAGTTGAACATATCCCAGCTCTGCCTGCTGATAATACCAAACCCATTCATCCGGTTGGTGCAGGGGACGCCTTTAACGGTGGCTTTCTCCATGGGCTCGCAGAGCAACGAAGCTTAATTGACTGTGCTCGCCTGGCCTCAGTGGTTTCTGGACTCAAGGTGCAGGCAGAGGGAACCGTTGCTGCTTTACCTTACAGGAATGCCGCCTATGAGAGGGCTCTTCTTTCTGAGTAACCCCCTTTTCAGAAAGACAGCTCTTGAAATTTCAGCATCTTCGCTCTATATTCGCTGCAGTGAGATTCCCTTCAGACAAGAATCTTGTATATTCAGCAACATCCAGTTTATCTCATCCGTTACCCGAAACAGCAATAGATAGGAGTCACTCAGACTATGGCACCTCAAATCGGCAAACCAGCGCCCGAGTTTACCTCTGCCGCTTTTACCAAAGGCGAAATCAAAGAAGTTTCCTTACGCGACTACCGCGGTAAATGGGTTGTTCTCTTCTTCTACCCACTGGATTTCACCTTCGTCTGCCCTACCGAAATTCAAGGCTTCAGCGAGAAGATTGCTGAATTCAACAAACTGAACGCCGAAATTCTGGGTTGCAGTGTGGACAGCGTTTACTCCCACAAAGCTTGGAGCGAAGGCGCTCTGGGTACCATCAACTACCCATTGATTTCTGATATCAACCACCGCATTAGCCGTGACTACGGTGTGCTGCTTGAAGAAAAAGGCATCAGCCTGCGTGGCGTCTTCTTGATCGATCCAGAAGGCGTGCTGCGTAGCTATGTGGTAAACGATTTGACCGTTGGCCGTAACGTCGAAGAAATTCTTCGCATCGTCCAAGCTTTCCAAACCGGCGAACTCTGCCCAGTCGGCTGGAAACCAGGCCAACCTACCTTAGGCAAAGCCTAGTTTTTTCTGATTACTGACTGAATTTCAGCCGGCTGATGGACATCTCCACACAGCCGGCTGATCTCTAATAGCAGGACAAGATTTCATTATGGGCCTTACGGATATACAAGAAATGAGTGTTCACGACTTCTGCAAACGCCTAGAGCGTTTGCAGGGAGAAATCCCCCGAGAATGGCAAGTGCTGGATGTCAGAACACGTGAAGAACATCACTATCTGGGGATGATCCCCGGGGCAATGGCCCTGCCTATGCACGAGCTACCGCAGCGATTTACGGAACTCGACCCGGATAAAGAAACCTTCCTAATCTGCCAGCATGGGGTGCGCAGCTTGGATGCCGCCTGCTATCTGGATCAGTTGGGCTTCAAAAAACTAACCAATCTCAGTGAGGGAATGGCTTCTTGGCCTGGCATGCTTGAAAAACCCCATGAGAGGCCCCCTGTATAACCCCAAATGCCTTTGAGATTAAGCAATTTTTCTCATTTTTTGTCTTTTTCAAAGTACTATCTCAAACTAACCCAGACTAAAAGGAACTGCCGTGATGGACGCTTCAACTCCCCAAAATCAACTCTCCAGCAATGACGTAACAGAAGAAATGGTGCTTGCCGCACTCTCCCACGTAAACGATCCTGAACTGCACAAAAGTCTCACCAGTCTCGGAATGGTTCAAGGACTCCGTATTTGTGGGGGCAATGTGGCCTTTGAGCTCGTACTGACCACAACTGCCTGTCCACTGAAAGACGGAATTAAAAAAGAAGCTCAAGATGCGGTTGCAGCCATTCCAGGGGTGAACGAAGTGACCGTAGAAATTTCCGGTCGCACACTGGCCGCCCGAGTCCCCGAGCGAGAGCCCATTCCTGGCATTAAAAACGTGATTGCGGTCTCAAGCGGCAAAGGCGGCGTAGGAAAGTCCACCGTGACGGTTAACATTGCCTGCACGCTTGCCCGACGTGGGGCCAAAGTAGGGATTGTGGATGCCGATATTTACGGCCCCAACGTTCCCCTAATGATGGGATTGACCGGAGCTAACCGTGTAAGCGGGACAGAATCTGGGAAAATTAAACCCGCTGAAAATTACGGCGTTAAAGTCATGAGTATGGCCTTCCTCGTCAAAGACGATCAACCCGTCGTCTGGCGTGGCCCACTCCTAGACAGAGTGATTCGGCAGTTTTTATCGGATACAGACTGGGGTGAATTAGATTATCTCTTGATCGATCTTCCACCCGGAACCGGGGATGCCCAACTCACCATTGTTCAAGCCACCCCTGTGGTCGGTGCGATTATTGTGACAACGCCTCAAGATGTCGCCCTCCTGGACAGCCGTAAAGGACTGGCCATGTTTACCAACGCCAATATCCCTGTCTTTGGGATTGTCGAAAACATGAGCTATTACCGCTGCCCTCACTGTGATGAGCGGGATGATATTTTTGGTCACGGTGGCGGAGAAGCGGCCGCCAAGCAATTAAATGTCCCCTTCTTGGGCGCATTACCACTGCGTGGTTCTCTTCGCGCCTATGCTGATGAAGGTCTTCCCATTGTGATCGCTGAACCCGAATCGGAACAAAGCTTACTATTTAATGACATTAGCAACCAAGTAGTCGCCAAAATCTGCGAACTGGGTTTTGCCTCAACCACTGAAGTGGCTGCAACCGCCAGTGTTTCCTAACCATATTTCGACTGATCTGTGATATCGATACATTATGCAAGTCTCAATTGTTCCTGGCTGTATTACTTGCGGGGTTTGTGAGTCCATCTGCCCCGAAGTATTTACCGTGATTGACACCTCCATTGCAGATAATAGCCAAATTCCTGGAAATGAAGAGGCTTGCCGAGAAGCCTCTAAGGCATGCCCCGTCGATGTGATTGTCATTCAGGAATAACTTTATTCAATTCAAAAAATGCAACAGAAAGCCATTTCTTAATGCCCACCGAATCTACCACGGACAATCAACTTCAGTATTCTCGCAGTGCCTATCTTCGCAGTGCAGCACACCAACCCATTGCGTGGATGGAGTTTTCTGATGAGGCCTTTGCCAAAGCAAAGGCCGAAGACAAGCCCATCTTGTTAGATATTGGGGCTGTCTGGTGCCACTGGTGCCATGTGATTGACCGAGAATCCTATGAAAATCAAGAAATTGCTGCCCTAATCAATGCCCATTTTATTCCGGTCAAAGTCGACCGAGATCAGCGTCCCGATGTTGATGCACGGTATCAACAATTGGTTGTCTCTTTGACCGGCCATGGGGGGTGGCCACTCACCGGATTTCTCACCTATGAAGGTCAGTTAATTTACGGTGGAACCTATTTCCCGCCACACGTGATGAAAAATTTATTGCAAAAAATTCATCAAACGTATCATGAAAAAAAAGCCGATGTATTTCATCAGGCCGCACATTTAGAAGCGCATTTAAAATCCGTGTTTCAAGACAGTCCTGATTCAGGGGCCTTAATCGAAAACGACGAACAACAAACTCACACATTGAAAACGGAGTCTTCTGCATTTTTAAATGCCATTTTAGATTCTTGTGCAAAAGCCTATGATATTGATTATCCAGGGTTTGGAACGCAACCCAAATTTCCACATTTTAGTACCATCATGTTTCTTTTAAACTTCGGCTCTCCACACAGCTCTAAGGCACACTCGATATTAAAAACAATGCGAGCAGGTGGGATTTATGATCAATTGGCCGGGGGGTTTCACCGTTATTCGGTGGATCGTTTTTGGCACGTTCCACATTTTGAGAAGATGGCTTATGACAACGCTGAAGCCATACAAGTATATACTCAGGCTTATCTTTCCACGGAAAATACGTTGGATAAAAAGAGTTATGCTGGTACTGTGTCTCAAAGCATTGATTGGGTGCTGAGAGATTTATGTGATGGGTCATCAGGCGGTTTTTTTGCTTCTCAGGATGCTGATATTGATTTGGAAGATGACGGAGACCACTTTACCTGGACACTTTCTGAAATAAAACAGCTAGAGTCTGACAATGTTTTATCCTCTGAATTAGCCCGTTGGACGGTTTTGTATTTTGGTTTACATGATGCCGGTGATATGCACGAACGACCTGGTCGTTGTGTTCTCAAACAGGCCAAAACACTGACCCAAATCGCACACCATTTTGGTGTTTCACAAGAAAAAGCTGAGCAGAAGATAGACACCATAACCCAAATTCTACTTTCGGCCAGACAAAAACGACCCATCCCATTTATTGATACCAGTCTTTATACCCATTGGAATGGTATGTTGATTACCGCTATCACACAAGCGGCGGTTGTGTTTGATCGACCTGACTGGCTCAGTATTTCTCGAAAAAGTTTGGATCGTATTTTAAATGCTCATGTGAGTCGCTCAGATTTAAACCAAACTCAAGCACTCCACAGCCCAGGAGTCCCCGCCTTTTTAGAGGATGTGGCATTTCTTCTTCAAGCCTGCCTTGCGATGTATCAAGCAACAATGAAATGCAACTATTTAGATGAAGCAAAACATCTGGGTGATTACCTTATCACCCAGTTTGAAGACCCAGCGTCAGGAGGTTTTTTTGATACCGCACAATCATCCAAAACACCTGAAACCTTGGGATTATTGAAAATACCCAGAAAACCCAGTGATGATACACCTTCCAGTAGCGCAAACGGAATCGCCCTACAGGGTCTAAATGATTTATTCTGGCTGACACAAGATGCTCGGTATCAAACCAGTGTCGAAAAGGGTCTAAACTATTTCCTTAAAATGAACCCTAAAGCTTCACTCTATCACTCTGCGCTTGGTGTTGCACTCCTTCAGTGGCTGAACCCACCTTGGATACTTCATGTAGAAATCCTAAATAGAGCGACTGATACTGATACTGATACTGATACTGATACACCGAGCCTTTTTGAAGGCGTCATCAAAAAATGTCAGAAAATGAGTACCGCACGCGCTGATTCTAAGGTGTTATGGCTTGGCCCGTCTGAAAAGAAAACTTCTTCAAAAAACTCAGTTCAAATATGCCGAGGAACTCAATGCTACCAGCAGACAGAAGATCCCCGAGAATTAGAAGCATTTTTAGTCGAAAACCAACTTATCTCTCTCATCACTTCATAGTCATCTCTACACATGTAATGTAACAATATTGCCTTTTTTCTGAAGTGGCATCCCTATGTAATCGATAGCAGGTTTGTGAATCTGCTGAATGGATGGAAGGCAGGTGTCACCTCAGCCCTTTCTCTGCTAACAGTTCTGGTCATCTGCACCCGATTGGGGTAAAACTCTATTGTTAAGAGGGGAATGGTTGTCTGCGAACAAAACATTTGGTGCTTATCCAACACTGTTCGTGATTCGAGTTACTGGAAGCCTGGACTAATCAAATAGGGTCACCCACTTATGGATTTTGGATCGTTATTTCAATGGTTCCGCCGAAAGCCGGAATCTCAACAGCTGGAATCTCGTGTACCGGAAACAACCAACCAGGTGCATATCAATACTCACAGCTCTATACTCGACACGCTGCTGCTTAGACTCGGTGATGCTTTTGAAAATGAACCGGGTATGTCCGCCCGTGATCTCTATAATTACCGCCTGCCCATTTATCAAGCATTGCTGAAAAACCACATCTACATTCCCGTTCCAGAGGATCATCAAGCGGGAGAGCTCCTCAGACTGGTCACCGTCAATGATGTTGACGGCAACCTTGGGATCCCCGTCTTCACCACCGCCGATGCCTTGTTTAGCTGGACTCAAAACGACAATAGTTTTGCCAGCATTAGTTTCCCGGCGCTGTGCCGGCAGAGTCTAGAATCTCAAATTGATTTTATTGTCTTTAACCCTGCTGGGCCTGTCAGTGGAGAGCTCAGTGCCTATGAAATGTGCTATCTGGCAGAAGGCCTTATTCCACCTGCCAATGATGCACATCAAGAAGGGATTACCCTCGACCGGGATACTGAAATTGCAATAGGGAAACCAGCTAACCCGCCTTCCATCGTGTTAATGGAACGGTTAAGTGGTTTTTTCCATCAAAATACTGATAAAATTGAAGCCGCCTACGTTTTTCAGGTCTCTATTTCAAACGGGCCATCACATTTGGCGATGGGGATCCGAATGGCCGCAGGTTTCGAGCCACTGTGGGAGAAAGAGCTGCTCCCAAACACCATTGCCATCTCCCAAGAGGTCTTGGGGAAAAACGAGTATCTCGATTTTTTCATCCTAAATCAAGCCAAAGAGATTGAAGAATCGCTCAAGTCCTTTACTATGCCCTTCTTCAAAGCCGCAACCACCAGCTAACTCTGGCAATTAAATCTTTCAGC
>CAZZIY010000107.1:0-3337 GCA_964654525.1 uncultured Vampirovibrionales bacterium
CTCTTGGTTCGAAGCCAAGCACTCTATCCAGCTGAGCTAACGGCGCATTCATAAAAGGGAATCGACCTATATTATAGGACAAATTCTATTCTCGGGCTTGAGTGTAAAGCGTATCGAGTTTTTCACGCAGCGCTTTCATATCTTGCCACATCCAATATTTGGGGCTCCCAGGCTCTTTAGAAGGATTTCGCAACAGATAAGACGGGTGGAAAATAGCCATGGCCAGAGTGTTATCTCCAAAGGGGGTTTTGAGCCATTGGCCTCGGACTTTGCTGATGGGCGTATTGATTCCCAGTACACTTTTGAGGGCCGTGCTACCGCACAGCAAAATGATTTTGGGCTGAATGGCATTGATTTGCCCATGTAAATACCCCAAACACGCCTTGATTTCTTCTGGTAGGGGGGCCCGGTTATTGGGGGGGCGGCATTTCACCACATTACAGATATAAATATCACGGTCCCTTTGGAGATCAATCGAAGCCAAAATCTCAGTTAATAATTTCCCCGCCCGGCCTACAAAGGGTCGACCGGTCTCATCCTCTTGCTGTCCTGGACCTTCTCCAATCAACATCACTGAAGCATTGGGGTTTCCTTCTCCAAACACGGTTTGTGTCCGGCCTTGGGATAGTTTGCAGGCAAGGCAGGTTTGTACAGTCTTCTCAAGCAATGCCAGAGAGGTTGAATGGGCTGTCAGTAACGTGTTTTCAATGGTTTTGCTCATCCGTAAATTGTAGCAAAAACCAACTTTTTCTCAGCATTATTTTACCCCCCAATTGCTGGATGCTCCTCTGGGTGGGGGATATTTGCCGTAAAGTGCCCCTCTTTTTCAAAGGCGTGTTGGCGATCGGCTACAATAACATCAGATTAGAAATCAGAGATGAGCATTATCCTCACCATGTCTGAGAGTTTACCGAATTCCGAACAGACTCATTCTGGACCATTGGACGCAACCCAACCCGTTGTGGATTTTCCTGATGAAGATGCGGATCTGATTCTGGAGGAAACTGACGGATCAGACGAATTGCCGGAATCAGACGCCTGGGTTCGCTTGGTTAATCGTTGGTGGGGACGCCTGAGCTGCACACAAGGACTAGCTGTCCTCGTAGGCCTGGGGACATGGGTTGTCTTAAGCTTGATGCTTTCTTTTGATTACTTGGCCGTTGACCGCATAATCGAAAATGGGGTGAGTAAACAGGATGTGATTGCCCCGTTTACGATGGAAGTACTCGATGAACAGGAGACCAGTCACCGGCAAGATATTGCCAGACAAAGTATTGAGACTATTTATAAGCCTAAGCAGCCTATTAACCAAGAAACCCGCGAACGTGGTGTTCGTCTATTCCAGATGCTAGATTCGCTGAACCCGGATAATGGGTCAGTGATGCTCGTTCAACAAAAAGAAGATACTTTTTATACGACCTGGGGGCGCTCTAAAGAATCATCCTGGGTTTTTCATCATTTGGTGACTAAGCCTTCCAATGATGAGTACCGAGACCGGCTTCGGTTAATGTTTCAGGTGACCTTGGACCATTTACTGGAGAAGACTATCACGCCCAGTCAGTTTTTTGATGCCCGGGATAGCTTGATCTTGGCTGCGATGCCCTCTTCTGTCTCTCGTTCAGAATCCAGGGACTTGGTCCGCTGCCTTATCTCTTTGGTGCTTCAGCCCAACTTGGTCGAAGATGAAGAGCAGACGACGCTCCAGCGTAATAAAATGGCAAACCAGATTAAACCGGTCAGACGAACCTTTCACCGAGGTGAATCTATCTTGAGCCAGGGAGAATATGCGACAGGGCTTAAGATAGCGGCTCTCGAGCAAATGGGAAAATCAGTCCGGGGAATTAACTGGCGCGCTTTTCTCGGCGTCGTTATTCTGTGCGGGATCTTTATCGCCTCTGTCTGGCGCTATCTCTATTCTTATCAAAACAGACGGTTTTTCCGAGCCAGAGAAACGTCCATGATTGCGGTTTTGATTTTGGTAGGGGTTTTTTCGTATCAGCTTTTTAACCGACTCGAGTGGGTTTCTCCTTTTGCATTCCCGCTGGCAACAATCACAATGTGTATTGGGATTTTGACAGAAGTTCGAATTGGAATGGTTGTTACGTTGTTTATGGTTTTTCTGCTGGCAATGGCTGCTAAAGCAGACTTTTACGCTCTTTCAGTTCTGTTTTTTGGCAGCATGATGGGAGTGTACGTCTTGAGCCGGCGGATTACCTTTCGAGACCGCAATCAACTCATCTGGGCCGGGCTTTCTGTCTCTCTGATCAATATTGTCTTAATTGTTGCTTTGCACTTGGTAGGGGCCTCTGCCGTTTCCTGGACGGGGCATCTTCACCCACTTTATTGGGACGGGCTTTTTGGACTCTTGAGCGGGGTTTTGGCTTCTGTTCTAACAAACGGAGTGCTCCCTCTGTTGGAGATGTGCTTTGGACTTCTGAGTCCGTTTAGTCTGATGGAGTTGGCCAATCATGACCAACCCTTGCTGAAAAGAATGCAGTTTGAAGCGCCTGGCACCTTCCACCACAGTCTGATGGTGGCCAGTCTCTCTGAGGCAGCAGCAGAGGTGATTGGCGCTAACCCATTGCTGACCAGGGTGGGATGCCTGTATCACGATATTGGTAAGATGAAGCGGCCCCTCTTCTTCATCGAGAATCAAGCCTACTTTGGCGTGGAAAACCCACACGACAGACTCTCTCCCAGATTGAGCAAGATGGTGATTACGGCCCACCCCAGAGACAGTCTGGAAATGGCTAAGGAGTATAAACTGCCGCATATTCTGACCCATTTTATGACCGAACATCACGGAACCTTGGTTGCAGGCTACTTTTATAATTTGGCTTGTAAGCTGGAAGGGGCCGAGAATGTTAACAAGTCACAGTACCGATACCCGGGCCCAAAACCTCATATGAAAGAAACCGCCATCGTGATGTTGGCCGATGCCTGCGAATCTGCTGTGCGTGCCCTAAAAAACCCAACTGTCCAGCAAATCGAAGAACGAATTGATCTCATTATTCGTCAGCGGATTGATGACGGGCAATTTGACCACTGCCCAATCACCTTTGGTGATATTCAGCAGATTAAGCAGACCTTTGTTCGTGTGCTACGGGGTATCCAGCATAGCCGTATTGAGTATCAACAGAATGTGATGCAGGAGCTGGGCCGTAAAAGCCAGTTAAGTACAGGCACCAAGGTAGAAACGATGATGCCCAATACCCTGATGACCCAAGATACCTTGTTAAGTGAGCTACACCAAAAACCAGACCAGTCATAACGGGGATCTGATGACTGAAGAGGGCGTGAAAGAATATACATGGCTGGAGTCTCTCGTGCTGGAGTC
>CAZZIY010000107.1:3437-7110 GCA_964654525.1 uncultured Vampirovibrionales bacterium
TGACTGAAGAGGGCGTGAAAGAATATACATGGCTGGAGTCTCTCGTGCTGGAGTCGTTGGACCTGAGTTCTCCAGAGGCGAATTCTATTGACGCGTCTTCTATTGACGCGTCTTCTATTGAGGCGTGTTCTACCGTAATGCATATCTTTCAAGAGTTTCAAGCAGGTGATTCAGATGATTTTTCGGATTACCCTCTTGATTTATGGCACCAGGTGTTTCAGCGAGTGCTCTGGCCTCGCTTCACACAAGCACTCAATCGCTATCAGATTCAGCTGAGTCAGGTCGTCTCAGCCCGCTCGGTGGAATGGTCTTTAATCTGGACAAGTAATTCAGAGATTCAACGATTAAATAAAACAGCCAGAGGCAAGGACTCGGCAACGGATGTTCTCAGCTTTCCTCTCTGGGAGAAAGTACCTGAGGACACTGCCCAAGATGCTGAACCTGTGCAACTCCCCCTGGTTTCTCTGGGAGATTGTTTTGTTTCCTTGCCTTGGGCAAAAGATCACTGGCAGGAAACCGATCTCGACCTCGGCCGTGATTGGACGCAGCTCCCCCCAGATCTCGCTCTGGCTGGATACTGCCTAGAAAGAGTTCTCCATGGGTGTCTCCATCTTTACGGTCAACATCACGATACGCCTGAGGCCTTTGAGATAGTCCGCGCCATACAAAGTGAAGCACTTGCTCCTTTGTTCGCTGCGACCTCTTTGGAAACGCTTCTTAGCCAAACACTTTCAGCAGGAGAGTCCTTATGAACACCCAAAGACCCTATTCTTTCTTTCAGCATGTGGGCTATGCGTTGGCCGGTCTGGCGATACTGGTGCGTGAACACCGCCATTTTCAAGTCCATTTGCTGATTGCCCTGCTGGCCATCGCAATCAGTCTGGCATTGGCTATTTCGTCAATTGAATGGGCTATACTTATACTAACAATAGGACTTGTGCTGGTCGCAGAGGCCTTAAACTCTGCTATAGAGGCAGCCGTTGATTGCGCTGTGGGCACAGAACAACATCCTGTTGCCAAAGCAGCAAAAGACATGGCCGCCGGAGCTTGTTTGTTGAGTGCTTTTTTTGCGGTGCTCGTTGGCGCCTGCTTATGGCTTCCTAAGATAGGGCTCAGGTTTTAGTTTTTTTAGGCCCAAAAATCGCAGTTGCGGCTGCTGGCTAAAGTTACAGCGGATTTTTTCGGCGTATTGGGGTTGAATAGTCGATAAAAAAATCCGGTCTCTTGTCTTTGAGCCGGATCTAAGGTGTTGAGATAGACATACAAAGGTGTAGAACTCCCCTTAAACCGACTCGAGTCCGGCTTGTGCGGATGGGCTTGGATAATGGGCTGTTTTAATGTCGATAAATGAATCATAGGAAGTGCTAACTTTTTGATTAAATGCAGGCGTTCATGAACACAGCGTCATGAACCTACATCGTGTAATTTACACACAAATCCTTCGTGTGTCAAGCACAATAAGTTAATTTTTCTTAATAATGGTGTTTTTTGAGTGTCTATAAGCCCATAAAATCTGGGCCAGAACCTTCAGATGTCGGCTTGACGCGAAGATTCACCTCAGGACAAACGATTTCACAGGTGCGGCATTGCACGCAGTTTTCCAGAGACATCCCGTGACGACGCGCTCCAGAAACCACATCCACACGGTGTACTTCTGCGGTACAGTCAGACACACACGGTGTGTCTTTACTGAGTGCGTCATACTTGCCGATACAGCTCAGGCAGGTATCCGCATTAAACTCATCAATGTGGAGATTGCCTTCATGGTATTTGGTACCGGCAAAAAAGACAGCATCAGGGCGTGAGTAAATGGTCTCTTTTTGGTAGCCGTTACCTTGAAAGGGTTTGGGGGCTTTAAAATCAGCAATAATGTGCTGATAATCCGGTTTGTAACGGACAGGGCCAATGTCGAGCACCCCGTCCATCAAGCCTTTCAGTCTGACGGCATCAGCAATCGCTTGAAAGGGATTTCCTGTTAGTCCTACAGAGATGAGACCCGCCCAAGCAGAACTGTTGTCAATTCCATTGAGGACTTTGGGGAGGTATTCTTTCAGGAGACGTGGATTTTCTTGCCAGGCATAACGGAAATAACGGCCCGCTTTGAGCGTTTTGCCAACGTGGGAATTCATCACCCGGTCTTGGTAGCCTTGTAATTGAGCATGAGAGAAATCTCCATTCTGGATACAGTTATGGAGCACTTCAGCTGCCTGATAACCGCATTCCATCGATTTATCAATCCCGGCTAATTGGGAAATATCCAAGACCCCAAGGGCGTCCCCCAAAAGAATCGCCCCATCTACAGTAAATTGCGAGGGTAGGCTGTAGTACCCACCTTCTGGCAAAGTGGCTGCCCCATATTTCAACAGTTTACCGTCTTTAATCATTGATTGAATCCAGGGGTGCTTTTTGTAATCTTGCAGTCGTTGCTGCGGATTAATATTGGGGTTTTCACTGTCGAGAGAAATCACCATCCCGATTATCAGCTTGTTGTCTTTCATTCCGTAAACAAACCCGCCGCCAAAGGTCCCATCAACAACTGGAAAGCCGAGGGTATGCCATACCTTGCCTTCTACTGATGGAGTGCCGTCTGCCAATTGCCAGACTTCTTTGACACCAACAGACCAGATTTGTGGGTTTTCGCGGAGCTTGAATTTATCCACGATGTCTCTGGAGATAAAGCCTTTATCCCCAAAACAGGTGACTTTAGCGTAAATATTGTCCTCATCAGGAGAACCCGTTGATTGTTCGACGACCTGCACACCGGCAACTTTTTCTCCGTCGTAAACAACCTGATGCGCTGCAAATCCTGGGAACAGATCCACCGTGATGCTGGGTGCATCAGAGAGTTTTTCCGTCAGTTTGTTGGCCATCCAAAAGACCACATGGCTGAGCGAAAGCACCAAATAGCCTTCTTTTTTCATCCCCGGGGGGACTAACAGGCCCGGCACATCCCATTTATTCTTTTCGCCCAGAACAGAAAAATGACTCTCTGTGCAAGTGGCTTCAACCGGGAAACCCGCTTCCTTGTAATTAGGAAAAAGCTTTTCAATTACGTGGGGTTTAGAAACGGCACCGCTGACAATGTGAGCGCCAAATTCTTTGCCTTTTTCAATAATAGCCATGGTGAAACTGGCACCACTGGCCTTGGCTAAATCCACCAGGTGATGGGCCAGAGCAAAGTTGGACGGGCTACCGCCGACCAGTAACACATCATATTCGATACGGTCAGACACCAATGACGACTCCTGTTAATTAATATACTTCTACGTGCCAGCGTTTTTCTGCTTTAAGTTTCTCAAAGAATGCGTTCCAGTCAATCCCCTGTTTAGCAGCCGCAGCGGTGAGCCCTTCCATAATGCCGGGTTCCATTCCTTTCAACCCGCAAATGAAGAGATAGGTGTTGGGATCCTGCAACAGAGAAAACAGGGTATCTGCTTTTTCTTGAAGCCTATGTTGTACGTACATCCGACCGCCTTCAGCGTTTTTTTCTTCGCGGCTAAAGGCTGTTACCAAATTAAACGTAGGGTGTTGTTGGTAGGCGGGGTATTCCTCTTCATATAAAAAGTCTTTGCGAGTTTGGGCCCCAAAAAATACCCAGAATTGACCCGTTTCTTGGGGTCGTTTCTCGTAGCGTGTTTTTAAAAAGGCTCTAAACGGGGCAATCCCTGTGCCA
>CAZZIY010000108.1:0-7066 GCA_964654525.1 uncultured Vampirovibrionales bacterium
GAAACAACACCCCCACACGTTCGTAAATCCTTCGCCACGGAGCCAAAAAACTTCAGCCAGGGAAGCATCCTCTCCCAGAAACTGTTACAATCTCAACTGTAATATCAGCTCATAAAGTAAGAATGAGAATCCGATGTCCTCTGCCTTAACCCCAACTGAAACCCGCCCCTGGGGAAGTTTTACCGTGCTGGTCGATCTGCCGCATTATAAAGTTAAGCAACTACTAGTAAAACCAGCTCAAAGACTCAGCCTTCAACTTCATCATCAACGAGAAGAACATTGGGTGATTGTGCGCGGAAAGCCTGAAATTACGGTTGGCGAAAAAGTCTGGCTAGCCGGCCCAGGGGAACAAATTTTTATCCCACAAAAAACCCAACACCGTATTGCCAATCCTGGCTCTGAAGATGTTGAGCTGGTCGAGGTGCAATTGGGCAGCTATTTTGGGGAAGACGACATTGTCCGCTTTGAAGACGATTATCAGAGACTCTAAGGCGGAGTAGTCATCTTGATATCCACTGCAGGTAGAGAATACCACTTTCTCAGTGTTGCCAAGTCTCTTAAAGAAGGCTTTACAGAGGGTTTTGCAGAATAAGTCTGCAGCTTGGTGCTTTCTTTTAGGGGACTCACCACAGCACCTGAAGGACTCCAGCGGGCCGGAAAATCTCGCGACTCAATGGAGGGCAGCGCTGGATACATTAAATCCCCTGGCTGATCGCTATGACCAAACAAGCCTAACCCATGGCCAATCTGGTGCAGAAGCCCGTGAATCTGTTGCTCTTCTGAGGAAAGAGCATACACGGACATATCAATGAGGAGCACGGCCCGAATCGCTCTCTGAGCATCGATTCTCAAGACAGGATGAATCACAGTCCCCGTGACTTTGTTGAGATATTGCTTCGGGAAATGCCAACCAATCACAATATCTGCATCATTTTCGTGTGGGGTGATCATCACAGGTTGTGCTTGCCCCCAGGCATTGATGGCACGTGTTAGCTGACGTAGTTCATCCCCAGCAGGGTCTTTAAGATAGATTTTGACAGGGTTTCGATACCATCGAAAGGCTTTGCCTGAAGGTAAATAGAGTTGTGCCGCATAATCTGCCTGTGGGGACACCGGTGATGTTGACCATGATTTTGAGTGAGAAGGCGCATCTTCACCATCATTATGGCTTTCTTGGTGGGTTTCTTGAGAAGCTCGCTCTTTCTCAAAATCGGGAACAGTGTCCACAGAGAGGCTTTGCATGGCCGTTGTGTTAAGCACCGCGTGACTGATATTTTTACCCGTCAGGACTGAACTGCCAATTACTGCCCCTTCACCACTAAGTTTTACCTCTTTGGCCACAACAGGCAGGGTGTAGGTCAGCTTTTTTACCCGAACTTCGGTTGGATACTTTTCAAACGTCCGGCCAAACACATGGCCTTCCAAACGCTTAAGCCGCTCATTGATGGATTGCCCTGCTGAACTTTGCTGAAAGAGTTTTCGCTCCAGATAAGCCAAAACAGGCATCACATTATTCTGAATCTGTGCCTCTTGGGTATTGATCAGCCGGTCTTGCAGACGTTGAATCCTAACACTCATTAACACCGAGGGGAGAATGGCAACCCCGGAGGAAGGACTTCGGTGAAAGAAATGACCTGTTTTGGATTGTCGACTCTGCCCATTTTGCTGCGGAGGGATTATATTTAACGATTTTTCGATTCGATCCACCCGACTGCTGAGTTCTTCTGGCCAGTATGAATGGCCGTAAAGTTGCATTTCTGTCCGGGACACGATATCAAACCACCGCATTTCTTCTGCATTGAGCGAGCGGCCCAACACTTCTGAAGCATTGACTGAAGGCATTTGAAAAACGGCTAACACAAGTGCTAACAGCAAATAGAAAAGATATATTCGAGGGGAAGCAGTCATTTACAGGTAATCATTTTACAGGTCAGAATTTTACAAGCCAGATACAATGGTCCTATACTCTTTTTCTTCTATATATTATAGACAGATCCCGCTTGAACTATTTTTATGTTACCGTTGTCTGTTCAAGACGCTTAATAGTTGTGTCCCTGCTTTCACACTTTTTTAGTACGTTCATTTCAAGCCTTGGAGGTAAGCCCGCTCGTGAATACGTATGAAATTCTGGTCGTTTTCAAACCGTTTTTAGACACTGACAACCCGGACGGGCTGATTAAAACCGTGGACGGTATCGTGCAACAACTCAAAGGCAAAGTTCAGCAATTAGAGCGTCAAGGTCGCCGCAAGCTGGCCTATGAGATCCGTAAATATAAAGACGGTTTTTTGACCACATTCTTGGTCCAACTCCCGGGTGATGCCGTTGCTGAGTTTCGCCGCCAATGCCAGCTGAATGAGGATATTCTGCGAGTGACCATTTTGCGGATGGAAGAGTTTCAACTAACCGCCCTTGCTACAGCTGCCACCCGGATGCGTGCTGTTCGCGAACGCGAAGCAGCTGCCGCTGGAGGACGCGGCGGACCTGGGGGAGAAGGTTTTGATCGCCGCCCCGGTGGTGGTCCTGGATTTAGAGGAGACCGCCGTCCTGGCGGTGGATTTGGTGGACCTAGACCGCCACGCTCCTTTGACGGCCCCCGCCCAGATGGTCCAAGACATGACGGTCCTCGTCCAGACGGGCCCAATCAATAATTAAAAAGAGGAGATCTCGCGGTGAGCTTAGCACGTGTTGTCGTCTCTGGCGAAGTTATCAGCGATCCTGAAAAACGGTTTACCCCCAACAACAATGTGGCCGTTACCAATTTAACCTTGGCTGTTCGGTCACTTGGCAAAGCAGCCACCACACCGGGGCAAGAGACTTTTCAGATCCGTCTGACCTGCTGGCGGCAACTGGCCGAGACCTGTGCTGAGCAAGTTCGTGCGGGTGATTTTTTATTGGTTGATGGTCGCTTGTTAATGCAAAGTTTTGAACTACCGGACGGCAGTACCAAAAAGGGCTTTGAGATTGAAGTCAGTTCTCTCGAAAAAATGTCTGCCCCGCCGTCTTGGGTCGGTTCTTCCCTAACTGGAAATGCCAATTCAAATAGCAATTCCTCTGGTAGCAATTCCTCTGGCAATCACCCTGCAAATTCATTTGCCACCAGCGCTGCCAGCAGCAGCGGTAAAGGACACAGCGATTTATCCGCTGATGATTTATTAACCGATGATGATATTCCGTTTTGATTAATATAACTGAAACGCTTTCTTTATCAGATTTATCACCCTTTAACAGTGAAAATAATATATCGCCTGTTTAGCCTATATTGTTTTTTGGGGATTCACTGTTAAAATATTTTTTATTGTTCAGTGTTATACTGACAAAGTACGCGCTGATGAAAATGATGTTTAAATTCCTCAGTGTCGAACACAAGTCAGTCGATTCAGAATGAGTCGATTTAGAGGATGATCCGACTCTGTTTTCTTTAATGAAACACTGAATTTTTTGAGACACTGGGTCTGCAAACAAGCACATTATTCC
The DNA here is from genome assembly GCA_964654525.1 of uncultured Vampirovibrionales bacterium. Lineage (GTDB taxonomy): Bacteria > Cyanobacteriota > Vampirovibrionia > Vampirovibrionales > Vampirovibrionaceae > JAIEMW01. Next base: position 3,476 of record CAZZIY010000108.1, read on the forward strand.
AACACTTCAATCTTTTTTTGACCAAGTTCTTAGCCATTTTCTTTGCCATTCCCTCTGTTAGTTTAGCCAGATTACCCCCCTAAGAAAAGCCATGAGGAGCGACTAAATGCCAATTACCATCCAATTTGCCAATTTGAAGGAACTGAAAGACTTCCTCGCTGGCAGAGATACGGGTTCCATTAAAACCACCACAAAAAGTACGGGTGGAAAAAGAGGTCGCAAACCAGGCGCCACAACACCAGGCAAAAGCAAAAAAAGTAAAACCACAAAAGCAAAGGCGACTGCGAGCACTGCCAAACCTGCAAAAAAACGTGGTCGTCCCGCCAAAAAAACCACTGTTGCTGCCGTAAAGAAGGCTGTGAAGAAAACCGTTAAAAAGGCAGTAAAAGCCACTGCTGCAAAAAAGCCCGCGGCTAAAAAAGCGGTTGCTAAAAAGAGTGCTGTGAAAAAACCCGCGGCTAAAAAAGCGGTCGCTAAAAAGAGTGCTGTGAAAAAACCCGCGGCTAAAAAAGCGGTCGCTAAAAAAGCGGCTGTGAAAAAACCCGCAGCTAAAAAAGCGGTCGCTAAAAAGAGTGCTGTGAAAAAACCCGCGGCTAAAAAAGCGGTCGCTAAAAAAGCGGCTGTGAAAAAACCCGCAGCTAAAAAAGCAGTCGCTAAAAAAGCGGCTGTGAAAAAACCCGCCACCAAAAAACCCAATCCCCTCAAAGCGGTAAAAGCCCCCAAAAGCAAAAGCTCCCAGGCAAAAGCTTCTGGTTCACTCACCATTAAAATCAAAGGGGTGATTGAGCGCTTTATCAAAGACAAAAAAGCATTCACTGCCAATGATGTCTACGATGATTTATCCAAAATCGAAAAAGATATCAACAAGCAATCTGTGATCACCTCCGTACTGAAGCAAATGAAAACCAACTTTGCAACGGTGAAGGTGGCAGAAAAAGCTGGTTCTGGACCACGCCCCGTAAAAGTCTACCAACCCGCGTAAGTCCCGTTCCCACAGCGATGTTTTTTGAACAGGCCCTGGAAATTTCTAGGGCCTGTTTCACAGTGTCTGTTAAAATGGAAACAGGGTGATCATCAAATAAGCCTGCATAATCACTGCATAATTTTAGGATGACGGCATGAGCAGCCTACCTGAATTAACCCCTTCCAAAAACGATCTTCTTTTTAAAAGTGCCCTGGCTGTCTTGGTCTTTCTCGTCTTGGTCTGGCCGTTGCTCAGCTTACCGTGGATGCACAATGATTTTTTGATGCTGCAGTTTTTAACGCGCTCCAATCCTTCAATCTCTACGCCTATTTCTGTAAATTGGTCTGTCGTCTGGCAGCAGTTCGCTCAACCTTTTATGGGAGATGTATTGGCTTACCGCCCATTAAGTACTGCATTTTTTGCAGCCTTAGGACAACTCACTCAATTTAATCCAAGCGCTTTTCACCTCCTGAATTTATTGATACACCTGGCAAATACCGCCTTGATGTTTCGACTGCTTGCTCAACTGGGATTTGGGCACTTGCGGCTATTGGCTTGCGGTTTGTTTTTAATTCATCCTGTGCATGTCGAAGCACTTTCCTGGGTTTTAGGTGGGTTGGATATTTGGGGTAGCTTCTGGATATTGTCTGCCCTGACCTGCTATTGTTCGTTTCGATCAAGATCAGATCATAATCAAGCAGACGATAAACGCCAATGGCTGATTGGGTTTTGGTCCTGCTTTATTCTCGGATTACTCACCAAAGAAACTGCGCTGGTGCTCCCATTTTTGCTGTATTGGATAGAGAGCCGGCAATCTCAAAAATCATTTCAATGGGTACTACTGAGCTTTTTAGCCTATATTCCGTATTTTTTCCTCACCCAGTCTTTCCTAAAAAATCACGATTTATCCTGGTTTCAATTGGATTACTTTGCTAAACCGGTATTATTTCTCCCGGTGATTCAGCTGTTGGTCGGTATGAACCAGGAAGCTTTGATTGAGCAAGCTGGGCTCACTGGATGGAATATCTTTCTAATTGTATGGCTCCTGGGACTTGCCGGTTTAGGTGGTGGTTTCTATGTCTTTCTCAAAACCCGTACAGCTGCAAAAGCAGCACTGTTTGGGGTGGGTGCCTATATCTTATGTCTGATTGTTCCGTCTCTGCCTTTATTACAAGGTTTGGACCCAATGACGATGCTCAATAGTCGTTTTCTCTATCTGGCATCCATTCCTTTTTGTGGCTTATTGGCAGGCTGCCTGCAATTTATGCCAAAGCATTTATACCGCTACTGTCTGATTGGGGTTTTCCTGGTGGGAACATGGGTACACGCTCACGCTTGGCAACAGTCAAGCCGGCTAGAAACGGCCTTTGTCGAAACATTGCTTCAACGTTACGGGAGCAATCTTGATGACCGGTCTAATTTGCAATTTCTCAGTAATTGGCCCAGCGTGGATCAAGGAACTTACATTTTGCTGCAGGGACTGATGCCATCACTGCGTTTCTGGCCCAATCAATCTGAGATCCGGTGCAATCAAGCAGCCCATTGTGAGCCTATTCCCACAGAAGCCGCATCGATACATTGGGTCCCGTCACATCAGGTAGGTGCCCCCCCTTCACTTATGCGATGGGAATTAATGACCCGCTCGGAAATTCATCAGCACACCCCTAAAACAGTGCCAGTGAAATTTGTATCCACCCGTATCGATAGTGAATCACCTGAGGATAATCATAATACCGTTCTACCTGCCATTTTTGCCAACCCCGATAAATCAAACAATAACGAACTCGAGCAACAACCCAACACTTCAGATTTACTGGAGGTCTCTCTTAAAGGGAATGAACGCCGTTCAAATACCAGCATAGACATAGACCGCAATGCCGTGCTCACCGTCTCTTGGCCGGTTGGGTTTTCTATGTGGATGAGTAAAACGTTGTTTCATATTCCGATGGATGGTAAAACCCATACACTGTATTTGCCCTTAGGTAACCACAAGAGCTGGTCTGCCTTAAGCGTCTTACCCCCTATTTTTGTCTCTGTGCCCAGCGATGTTGTCGTCCAGTCAATGACGCTTCGTCGAAAAAGCTAGGGTTCTGGTGGCTGTGGCTGTTTGTTGGCAGCAGAGTCTTGCTGCATTTGGTGAGGGGTTTCAATAAAATCGTTTTCAATGGCGGGTTTACCCAACACAATATTGGACACCCAAATGGGATAAAATAATTTAAGCCCTTGGGCGGTTTGCAGCTCAATACGCCCACCGTCCTTGTTGACGATGTGACCAATGTAATGTTGACCGCGAACCGTCTCGACCATATCTTGATTGGTCGAAAGTTGCATTCGGGTTATTTGGCTACGAATCCGGTTTTTAGAGCGATAGACAATAATATCGCCGGTAATATCCAGAATTTTTCCTTCGACAACCTGTCCGTTATATAAGTGCAAGGTGTCCGCAAAAAGAGGGCTCAACAAAACATTCAGCCCGATAGGACTCAGGAGGAAAAGACTTAAGCCTCGCGTTAATCGGCGTCTCATAAACTATTCTCGCATTGTGCTTCTTGATGTTAATTTTAATGGACAGCGCGCTGTTCTGTCTCATAGTTATGGAGTAATTTTTTGTTATTCAGTCATTTTTT
>CAZZIY010000109.1:0-7046 GCA_964654525.1 uncultured Vampirovibrionales bacterium
AGTCTTTATTTCGCTCAACGTGTTCGATACTTATGACTATACGAGATAACCCACCAGGCTGACCTCATCCACATGAGGGATTCATGCAAGAAAACTGCAAACACTGACTTAGGGGGTATTTTGATCGTGGATATGGGGGTGTTTTTGCTGTGGATTGATTGTCAAAGTGACCAAAACCGCATGATTCAGTCGGTCTGGTTTATTTCCTGGATTTATTAGGGCCTGCTGCAAATACCCCACTTCCGCTCGAACGCTTTTACTGCTGTTGAGATAATGCCCCACGCCTGCGAGAAATCGATTTTGGGCGAATCCTGCTTGTATTTTCCTATGTGTTTCCCTTCCAATTGAGTTGAAATTGATAAAGGCTTCGTCTCCCATAAACACATACCACCGCTTTTTTTGACCCAACGAGCGGTTTACCCGAAGCAGTTGGCGCCAGCGGTAGGCAGGATCGTGGACATGCTCGATAAAGCGCTCTTCTAACCGTGAACGACTGATCAGTGTCCATTGTTGCTGATCCCCCAAATCGTGCTGGAAAAGGACTTCCTGCCATATACGATGTTCCCAAGTCGAGTTTCGAGGTGGGGGGGTAATCCCTGAATTAGCCAAATTCCAGCTCACCAACCACATATAACCCATTCCCAACGAGAGATCGCGATGAACTTTATAACGCAACCCCGGGGTTAAAACCCATTGACTGCGGGCAGTCATATCGTTTCCAATGCGGGGCTGCCCTTCCAAGCTCGCGGTCAGTTTGGAACTCACAGGTACATTCAGTGTGACTGGTAGCCAGAGTTGCGCGTCATTCTCAACCGCGTCATCACCACCCGCCCAAACAGATTGAGAGAGTCCGGTGAGTAGCAGTATAGCGCCCCCTAGAACGAGCCATAGCAGATAGATGATTCCTTTGGCAGAGGTCCCCAACACCAGCTCCCTCTATACACTTGATTTAACAGCAATTTTATTAAACAGCTATTTTACGCCCTTAAAGAATATGCGTCCATTCCAAAAAGCGGCACAAGACAGCACCTACCCCAAAAGCCAAAAGCCAAGAGCCAACAAGCACAATGCTCGATTCTTTAATCCCTCTCTCCTTCCAAATCACTGTGGCTGAAGCAATACAGGGGACAAAGAGCGTGATCACAATCAGGGCAGTCATCATTTGAATGGCTGTCATTTCTTTGGACAAAAAATACAGCCCAGCGGCGCCAAAATCACGTCTCACCATCCCCATAATAAAGGCCTTGGCTGTCGCACCTGGCAGATGCAGCAGCGATTCTGTCACCGGGGCAAGTGCGTGCTGAATGGTCAGTAGTAGCCCGCTTACTTGCAAAATGGACACCAACAGCGAGCCTAAAATAAAAAGCGGGGAGGCTTCTTTAAGAAAAACAACCGTACGAACCCAGGTTTTTTTGGCCACATTTTTTAGCATCGGCAGGCGCATTGGCGGCAAATCCAAGATAAGACTGGTGGAAGAGCCCGGAAGCATTTTATTGAGAAGAGTACCCAGCACCAACAATACCGTAAATAGAATCGCACAGTAGACGGCCCAAGCCTTAAGCCCCCCTGTGACAGCCATCAGTCCAATAATCACTCCCAATTGAGCGGAACATGGAATGGTGATGGCCAAAATGGTTGAAGCAATGGTTCTCTCTCGTTGTGAAGTAAGAACCCGGGTGGAGACAGTCGCCATCGTGACACACCCAAGCCCCAAGATAAGAGGAATCACCGCCCGTCCGTTCAGACCAATTTTAGACAAGAGACCATCAGACAGCACAGCAATCCGGGGAAGATAGCCACAGTCTTCCAATAAGGAGATATAAATATAGAAACCCAGTACCAGTGGGAATAATACCCCAAAGATGTACTGCACACTCATCGTCAGCACCCCAAACTCCCCGGCTAACACCTCAAAGAGAGGGGTTTTGGGTGACGCCAGTAGAGACACACCGTTCTTTAAAAACGGCACAACCCACTTCAGCATCACCGTTTTCTCCGTAAAATTGACCAAATCCCCGGCCACCCAGATGCCCACAATTTGATACAAGGCTAGAAGGACTATAAGTCCACTCAACAGGCCAATAAAAGGATTTAAAAACAACATGCCAATTGATTGAGATAGCCGCTGTATGGGTTTTCCTGCTGGCTGCACCTGTTTAACCACCTGAGAGACCAGCGCATTGATATAATGCCGGCGGAGTCCGTAAATGTGCATCCGCTCTGCGGGATTTTTCTCGAGTTCCAACAGCGCCTTTGGATCAGGGGCATCGGGGAGCCTATTGCCGGTTCTGGGCACATTCTCAGAATCACTCTCAGTCAGGGCCAGCAAGACGCGATCCAACCCAGTCCCTTCTGTTGCAATACAAGGAATCACCGGTACGCCTAAGCGCTTGGAGAGCAAGGGAATATCTATGGTGATTTGAAGCAACGCGGCTTCATCCATTTGATTGAGCGCAACGAGTAACGGCTTACCAAAATCCAGCAGTTGTTGAGTGAGAAAGAGATCTCGCTCCAAACTAATCGCACTGACCACATTGACAATCACATCAGCGGATAAAATGGTATTTTCAGCAACTTGCTCCTCTTCACTCATACCCGAAAGCCCGTACACACCCGGAGTATCGTGGATAGGGCGGCCGTTCAGGAGTTTTCCCTTGGGGATATCCACCGTGGTGCCAGGGAAGTTCGAGACATTCACGTATTGCCCCGTAAACCCATTGAAAAACACGGATTTGCCGACATTGGGGTTGCCCGCCAGGACCACAAGCTGTTTTTCTGGCAATTGTTTTTCTGGCGCCGCTGCCGTGTGAGGGCTGGCAATAACCGTCTGTTCAGTCATGACTTCATCTCACCTGGCTTTATCTCGACCAGAATATGTCTGCATAACTCGCGGCCAAGGGCGATTTCAATATTTCCCCGGCGAACCACCACCGGGCCTCCGGGAATTTTAGCCGCCAGATAGAGTGTTTCACCTTGGGCAATACCAAGCCTTAAGGCAGACAAGGCCGTCTGTGGGTCATCCATCTGGGCGACCACAACAGTACTCCCTACAGCGATTGATTCCAGTGGGGACATAGACAAGATCCTGAGCGTTACGGGGGTTGGAGCCTCAGAGTAACAGAGAATACCCTACCATCACAAGGGGTTCTCTCAAAAAACACAGGCAATGCAAAAAATTGTGCCTCAAAAGTTAACCACACAATTTTGAGATCGGACGGGTTTTATTCGTTTTACTGGTTTTAACAAAAAAAAGAGTGTATTCATGAAAATCCCTAATATAACTTTCGCCAAACCCCCCTATTTTTCGGCCCATTTTGCCAACACGTCGGCCCAGGGTCTTGGCTTAAAGAACCCTTCACAAAATCAGTTGTGGCACGATACGGAATTTTTTAGCCCGAGCAGCTTCTATCACCAGCTTTTAGAACAACTCAAGCAACTCCCGCCAGGAACCCCCATCTACTCGATGGCCTGCTCTACCGGGGAAGAACCCTTATCGCTAGCCATGATGCTGGTCAGCCAATTTGGGAGAGAAGCTGCTTTAAAGTACAAAATTAAAGCGGTGGACATCGGTAAACAAGCCATTGAGCAAGCCAAATCAGGGGTTGTCACGATTAATCACAGCGAACGCCGAAATGCGGATGCCGTCTTATCAGGCGTTACTGGGAGTGAGAGTACCCTGATATCTTTCTTGGAACCTCTAACTCGGCGAGAATATCGTTCTGTCTTGCGCCCCAGAATTAACAACGCAACCAGTGAAACCCTTCAACTCCAACCCTGGTTCGCCGACCTGGTCTCACAGATGGTGACGTTCTCCGTGGGGGATATCCGCCGTGAACTCTCCAAAAGCCCGATTGATTCGACGAAACCCTGTGTATTTCTGTTTCGCAACGCCTGGCACTATTTGCCTGACAAGGACAGAACGACCCTCTTACAACAGTTGAAACAACAAATGGCCCCAGGCAGTATTATTGGCATTGGGCATTTAGAGCATGAGCGCTCCGGTGAATACGCTACAAGAGAGCGTGTATCTACCGCAGAACTGATTGAACGTGCAGGTTTTAAGCCCATGAGCAAGAAAAATGCGACCCTATTCCAGAAGCAATAATGATTCCTGCCTGTTTTTTACCCCCAAATAACTTTATGCTACAATTGCCGCAATACAATAACTGTGTGTGTCGAGTGTGGAAAATACGCCCATGAGCTTACGAATCCCTGTATTAAGTGCGGCAGTCAAGCAACCGTCTAGGTTATCGAGGCAATATAACCGCCAGAATACCCTTCAGACTAGTCTGAATTCTGTCCATTTTGGCAATCAGGGCATAGCGTACCGCTTACCACCAGCTATTCAACTCAAAGTGCGCGGGGTTACCATGCATCAACGTAGCTTTGACCCTGCCATTGTGCCGATTTCAGACAATATCAACAGACTTTCAGAAGGGCCTTGGAAGGACGGCCAAGAGCTAACCGCAAAAGTGGACAGTCTAAAAGGACAAATCCTGCTCGAAGTACCAGGAATTGGTCCTATCGGACGCATTCCCGATCAAATCGCTCCCCATCTAAGACCTCTCATCGAAGAAGCTCCTAAAGATTTTCGTTTTGAGCTCTCCAACCTGGTTGCCGGGACCACCAAAGGGGCCGAAACCATTGGGGTGAGAATTAACCTAATTTACACAGGCAGTAACCCCAAAATTGAACAAGCAAGCCGCAAAGCATTTACCACCATACTGAACAACCCGAGCTGTAAAGACTTTGCGATGCTTTACCAACCCGCTGTCTCGCCAGATCAAGTGCTAGACGCGATGATGACACACGAAACCAAAACCAACGGGGCCGAATCTGCCTGGGAGATGAAGACCGCGATCGATAAAATTTTAACCACCTTGCGCGACCCAGAATATAAACGCATTCTGCTGGTAGGCCATTGTAAACCGGACGGTGATACACTGGGTTCGATTGTCGGTCTTAAAAACGCCATTTTATTGATGGATCCCAGTCGACAAGTAGACTGTGCCGTCGATGACAAACTGCCAGGACTCTTTAGAGATACGATTCCTGGCCTGGAAACCATCAAACACCCCAATAACCCAGAGCGAATCGCAGAGGTTGCTGCAGATTTGGCACAACTGCAGGCAAGCACCCCGCAATCTCCCAAAATACCCATGCTGCAGAGGGAATTGACTGCCCTAAGAGACCCCAAAAACCATTTAAAACCGGATACACAGTACGATTTGGTGATTGCCGTTGATATCCCCACCCCAAAACGCTTTACCAAGCAATTTAAACCCTACTTAGACAAGGCCTTTGATGTGGTCTATATTGACCACCACCCTCACCGCGCCAATGAGTGGGACGCGGCTCTTTCTGAAACCGGCTTAGATGTGAATAAAGCACGCACCCAAAACCATTGGTGGGTGGCAGATTCTGTGGCGGCCTGTGCTCAAATGGTGGCCGTGCTTGCGGTGAAACTCGTGCCGCAACTGGAAGCACTGCAACGTAAAAAGCAGAATGCGGCGGAAATTCTGCCCGAGTCAACTCATCGAACCCTCTTGGGTCAAATGGTTGCCAACTTGATTGCGGGTATCTTCACGGATACGGGCTCTTTTACGAGAACCGCAAACTTAAAACCACAAGATACCATTAAACCCGCTGAGCAACGCCCCAATTTCTGGCCAGAAGGCCTTTCCAAATGGCTGATGGCGCTCACTCAAAACCTGGGTGGTGATAGCCAGGTGACCAAAAAGTGGTTACGCGAGACCGTTACCTATGACATTCCTGATAAAACGCTGGAAGGGGATGCCCAAACCTCTGCCCGGGCAGAAATGATTCGCCATGCGATCGCCCAAAGACAGATGCACCCCGAATTAGGACTGGGCATCGTACAGGCCAACTACACCCAAATGCGGGATGTATGGGACACTGCTCGAGAGGTGGACCCGGAAGTCACCCTCTTGGATATTCAAAACGCCTTTAAATACTGCGAAGTGATGGGGGCGCTGAGAACCAACCCCGCCCTGCACCCTTCAGCAGAGAGTCATAACCCTGCCAAAACCAGCTATGTTGGCCCTTATGATAATCAGCGGATTGCTGTGTTGATTTGCCAAGACAAGCAAGCTGGCGAACTCGATGAAAAGTTAGATATTGCTGAGTGTAATGGACTCCGGCTGTCGATTCGCTCTGCTGATGGGACAACGGATGCCGAAATGCTGGCCAGTCTCTTTGGTGGGGGCGGACATGGTAGCGCCTCTGGCGGCAGAATAGACTTCCCAGGGGTTACATTAGAAAGCAAACTGGGTGTGTTAATCAACGGCAGACCTGTTCTCAACCAAGACCCCAAAACTATCCTGAGCGTCCTGGAAAAAAATTATGCCATTCTGCATCATCCCAAACTCACCGATGCTCAGAAAAAAGCACAACTCACCCCTATCCAAGTTGTCTCTGACCCGAACGGGAAGACGTGTACCGATCTGGTCACGGCCATGGTCAGCCAGATGCGCGTGAATAAATAATCTAGGGATTGCAAAACTCACAATCACGGGGACTTGTCGTCGTCCTGCGCTCATGATTGACAGGGCTTTTTTCTTGAAATTGACACTGCTGACACTGCCACAGTGCCGTGGCAGGCACACGTGTGGGAAGCCCACACGATTCACACAGCAATCCATCCAGGGTTTTTACCAGCTGAAACCCTGGCCAGGAACATTTTGGGCATAGAACCGACAACTGCCTCACCAGTTGTTCCGCACAGGCGGCAATGGCCCGCATTCGTGTGGGATTAAAACAGGCCCTCATATCGGGGAAAAGGCTGATAGATTTTTCTTGAGAATACTGTTTCAGGAGCTGTTTCAGCTGCTCTGGGTCTTGGATCCCTTTATAAGTTTTAGATACCGTCTCGCCCGCTTGCAAGATAACCCTCAAAATGACCCCATGACTGGGGAAACCCCATGCCTCTATCATTTCGAGCAACTTTTCGCTTGAAGGGCACTTTACAGGAGAGACGTAATTGGTCTCCAGGGTGTGAAATTGCGCTGTCCAGACACCCTGATTCT
>CAZZIY010000110.1:0-6956 GCA_964654525.1 uncultured Vampirovibrionales bacterium
GCTGTCTCTAAAGTCTCTGCATTATGTTTTGTGTCATTTGTGGGAGGCGCGTGTGAGCACCCGAGATTGGGCTACCGTGCTGGCGAATCTTATTTTTCTGACAGAACAGAGCAATAACCCCGGTGAATGGGTGGACACTTGGTTGAGTGTGATGCCAGAGGAAGATTTTAATATTTTTGCCTTTTAGCATTTTTGTTTAATGCTAAAAATATGAAACCAGAACACATGAAAATTATTGCCTGCATGGCCAGCTCTGCGGACGGTCGTATTGCCTTCGATAATGCTGCTTCTTACCAGGCACTGGGATCACCAGAAGATTTGCTTTGGTTGAGAAAAGTGCGTGATGCTGCCTGTGCCGTGGTCTACGGAGGGTCAACCTTTCGGGCCTTTCCCAAATTACATGCCAGAGAGGATAAAACACGCCCACTACTGGCGCATGGGATTGTGACCCGTGCAGCTGATTTAGAAGCCTCCTTGCCTGTAGATGCGCCCCTGTGGCAAGCGGCATCGGATACAGAAATCGCTATTTTTACCCCCTATAAAATCTCAGTTTCTCAGAGGGGGCGATATCCAAAAGCGATTTCATGGCTTACATTCAATCCAAATAAGCCCTACCCACTACAGGTCTGTGCCTATTATCAGAACAGGTCTGTTGAAACCCTGCTGATTGAAGGGGGCGGGCAAATGCTGTATGCCTTTTTACAGGAAAAATGTTTGAACACCTTGTATCTAACATGGTGTCCTCTCCTGCTGGGAGGAAATCAACAACCTCAAATGCTTCTGGGCGAGGGGTTTCAGTCAGATAATGCTCCGCGGTTGAAAATAGAATCTATTCGCCACTCGCCCACTACGGATGAACTGTTTTTCAAGTTGTCCGTGCATTATCCTGCTAAATAAAGAACGCTTTTTCGCAAGAACATTTTGTTCTATTCTACGTCTCAGCCAAAATAAGATATGCGCCAAAATTAAGATATGCGCCTGAATAGGTTTTTATTAAAGGGTCTTTCATTGCGTTATCTTCTCCTACTCATTAGTAGCGTTGTGATAATGTCTCACACGCCCACTTGGGCTGTAATTACCCCAGAGGATCTCAGCAGTGTGTCGATGATTGAGGGCGTCTTATTCAAAAACCATTTCTTGGATGAGTCCCTTGAACAGAGACTGACCCGGATTGAAACCGTGGTTTACGGCCAAGCTCAAGAGGGAAAGAATACAGAGACAAGGCTAAGAGCCATACAAACGGCCTTGCTCCGACGAAAAGGGAATTCTCAGGCAAATACTTCTCGGGCCACAACCAAGCTCAATCAAACTTCAAAAAAAAGTAACTTTCAGGTTCTCTCGCCCAAAACCAGCATACTTCCGAAACTACCGCATTTGATTCAGCCAGAACTATTGCCCTTGCCCTCTTTTAAAAAGAAATCACCGGGCAGCAAACCACCTGAACCTGAGCAACCAGCAGATAAAGATGATTACCCGACCGTGAATGCCATGGAAAAGCGGGTCTTTGGCAAAAACTTTGTACGCGAAGATATTTCGCAACGGCTGGCCCGCTTGGAAACTCAAATGTACGGTCAAGGACAGTTGGGAACCTTGCAAGCCCGAACTGACCGGCTAGCTGACACTCTCGGCCTCACTTACAACCAAGGTGCTCCTTCGGGTCAAGATTCTAGTGGGGTTTATACGAGTCAAGATCATTTAGGTGACGATGATTTAGGGCGCATGCCTTCTGTCACTCCTCTCAGAGATTTGAGTGAGGGTGATTTGGGTGGGGATAATAATTCACTTACCTCTTCTATTGCCGATATTCAAAGAGCTTTGGCCTCAGTGGAACAACAAGTGTTCCGCAAAACATTTATTACGGAGACCGTGGATCAACGTTTGGCCCGCTTAGAAGGGAAAATATTTCATCAGACAGCTCCCGACGGGACCCCTGCGGATGCGCGCTTGCAACGAATTATTGCTGTGGCCTCGGCCTCGGGGAATAATGCTGATATTATTAAGCGCTCACCGGTTCAGACGGCTGGCCGGATTTTGCCCTTTGTGATTATGATCCTGCCCTTTTTCTTGTAAGGAGAAACCCTGATGAGCGTCCTCAATCCACACCAAGTCGTCATCACTATGAGTTCGCCGATTGGGTCTCTGGCCGTCACGGTTCAAGATGATTGTGTGACCCAGGTCACCTTTGTGGACGTTCAATCACATATTCATTTAGACGAACCAGAGGCAGGGCAAGAAAATACGCCTTTTTCTCAAAGAGTTCGCCAGGCTTTTCAGGACTATTTTTCAGGTAATCGGAATGCTCTGAATGATATTCCCGTGGATTTTTCAGGACAAGGCACGTCGTTTCAACGCTCCGTATGGCAAACACTCAGGCAGATACCCGTCGGAGAAACACGAAGTTATCAGTGGGTTGCTGACCAAGTGGGCTCTCCAAAATCTAGCAGAGCTGTTGGACAGGCCAATCGAGTCAATCCACTGCCGATTTTGGTGCCTTGCCACCGGGTGGTGCAAACTTCCGGCAAACTAGGGGGATATATGGGACAGAGTTCAGAGGATTCATCAGGTCTGGCCGTAAAACAAGCGCTGTTAAGTCTGGAAGGCTCTCTGTAAGCTATTAAAAAGCTCTGCTGTGAAAAATTTTGCTTTTTGGGGATAACTTTGTTAAAACAATGGTATTCGTGTGAAGTGAATTTGTTTTTCAAAATCAGGTTTTCAATCAAGATTGGGTGTTTTGAATGTCTTGCTACAACAGTCTGCCCCAATTCTCTGGGATCTTCCGTTTTACCTCGTTTCAAGAAGGTCAGTCGGGAAAGCTTCCTCGCGGACACGTGAGTCAACGCGGTCTCAGTGCGCCTCAGGCAGGTCCTACACCTGCCATTGCCTTTCATGAAGCTTTAGAGCGAAAGGGGGATACACCTACCGTTCGCTTTACCTCTCCTGAAGGGCCCTATACCGATATTGTTTTAACGGGCCGTGATGCTCGCGCCTATTTATCGGATAACCCTGAGACAGGTGAACAGGCAAGTTTATCCCATATTCGACATCAGGCCGGCGCAATTGTTCGTAAGCTTGGACCAGATTTACTGAGTGATTTAGGCCCTGAGCCAATACATAATAGTCCTGAAGCCCAGTGGGTTTCTGTTGAACAAGATGCTGACGGAAAACCCCCAGTCCATATAACCAATGGGGCGCAGCTTGATCGGGTGATGCGCCAGCTCAACCTATTGGCCTGAGCTTACTTAAAAAGATAGCCGCATGTTCTAGGTATCTCTGGGTTTGTTTACATCAATATCCTCATTCGATATTCCGCCAAGAGGTATATTCCCAAATGCGTGCTTGTGCTGCTGACTCTCTTGTCCTGTCAAATTCCATCACGATGATGTTTGGTGGGCCTTTGGCAACAAAGAAGGCCCAGGGAAAACTTTTAAGTCAGGATCAATTTATCCGCGCCTTGACCAAAGAGCCCCATGATACAACGGTGGGAGAATTGCCGACTGGGTGGTTAAAGGCGGTTGGACTGGATGACCTGCATGCCAAAAAACAACTCGATGAGTTGGCCTTGATACTGCGGAGCCCATGGGTGGTGGATAGTTTGACCCGAGAAGAGTCCATCCGTATCGTGAATGAGTCACTGACGGCACCGCTACCCACAGGGGCAAAAATTATTTTTTTGGGCGAACGCACATTCGGCAAAAGTTTTGCCGTACAAGTGGGTGAAGCAACCCTGTGCTTGAAAGTATTTAAACCGATGCTGGGTATCTACGGTTTGCCTCAGGACCAAGCTGATACACAGCAGGATTTTCTGCCAACGTCTGATTCTGTGAAGGCTTTTTCCAAGGACGGGCCTTATAAAGAAGCTGCCAACGGGCTGTTTCTTACAGCCAGAAATGTCTCCAACGTGGTTCCTTTCTATGCAGCAAATCCGCTCAAAGGCTGGCTCGCTAAAGCTTATGTAGATCCTGATCCACAGTTTAACAATAGCCTTAATGCATGCGCTGCAAAGAGATTTGGTCCCACGTATCAGGATTTAGGCTTAAAATTTTTGGACGAAGGGAGTGATAACCGAATTCGGCATATCCGTTTTGATTACGGCGGGCTGGAGCGAGTTCGCCGCTCTGTCTGGAAAAGGATATTGGCTTGGTTGATTTAGAGAGAATGGTCACGTTTTCATTTGGAGTGACCCAAGGCAATTGTTTGGACAGCTTGGTTTTTCTTTGAGAAACTTGATACTGATCTGGTGTGTGAGAATGTGTCCCTATAAGGATACTGGTGTGTGAACCGTGTAAGTGTGAACCAACAAAATCTGCTGCGGCAAAAATTGCGCTTCGGTGGGCCAATCACCACAGCTGCGGCTAGGCAGACTCTGCTATCTCGCAAAGAGTTTGCTGAGAAGCTGTCTGCAGAGGAAAAAACGGGTTCCCCAGGGGCGAGTTTTGTCGGTGACCCCCCAGAGATGGCGTTGAAAATCAGCGGCTTGAGTGCGGTTGACTTTATGCAAGAGATCAATCGGCTTGTGCGTTATTTAAAGCGCCATCCTGGAGTGATACCAGAGCGGACGGTCGACATTGAACCCGGCGTGACAGGTTTTAAAAACCCCAAAGTGCTGTATTTGGGTGCGGGTACTTATGCCCATAGTTATGCGGTGACCTTAAGCGCACCGGGTCAGACTCCCTTCACGATGAAACTGAAGTGTTTTAAAGGGAATCCCGGAAATTATCAAGACCACGGCCCTTACAAAGAGCCTGCTAACGGACTCTGGCTCAATGCCCGTGGGGTGTCTGATGTGGTGCAATTTTACTGCGCCAAGCCCTCTGGTGATTGGCTACTGCAAGAATATCTTGATTCTGAAATTCGCCATGCACCTCGCTCTGGACCAACGTATCAATCCTTGCAGCTGCATTTTACGGATGAGGCTGGTAATGATTTTGACGGTATCCGCTATGATTTTGGGGGCATGCGGGTGGGTTACCGAGCCAATATTGCCAAACCCCTTCATTTTGGAGGCCCTGTTACCACAAAGCGTGCAGCCAATCAGTTGCTCAGTGAGTCAACCGTCAGAAAACTTCTGACCAAAGAGCCCGGAAATCCCTATATGGGTTACATTCCAGAAACCCTTCAGCAGGCAATGGGTCTCTCAGAAGCAGAAGTATGCCAGTGGTTGGATACTCAAGGCAAGTGGATGCACACGTACTTAACTACCAAAAATAAGGACAGACGCCTTTTTGTGGCAACACTACCCAAGCCTATCCTTGATGCCAAAGGCAAGACAGTGAGAACCGTTGCGTTCACCCGTGTCGGGGACGGTAGCTTTGGTGCAGTCTTTCGGGTAAAAATTGGTAACGAACAATATGCCTTTAAAATTTTTTCAGAAGAAACCTACTCAGGGATTCCTCAGACGGAGGACGACCGCTTTATTTCGAGTTTACACGGCCCTTATAAAGAAGCGGCCAATGGGATATACCTAAATTCTAAACAGGTGGAAGACATTGTGCCTTTTTATATGGCAAACCCCTTGATTGGATGGCAGATGACTGCATTTATTGAAGCAGAGCAAGAGGAGGCTTCCGGCGCGCCGTTGAAAAAAGATCCTGAAGGCGAGGTAACTTTGCCCTCTTTGCGACTTCGATTTTATGATGAAAGGGATAATAATTACGTAGACGGTGTTCGAGTGGATCTGGGCGGGTTGGGGCGATCTGCCGATATCAGAAGGGCTTTGGCCATTTGTGCAAAACAAGACCCTGACACAGGTATGCCTATCCAGACGCCAGAGTCTCGCTCTCACAGGCGCTACCCTATAACCCCAAAAGCACAGCCTAATCCACACCCATCTGAATAAATACAAAGTAGTTATAGTTGGGATCATTAACCCAGGAGTCAATCCATGTCTTTTAATTACTCAGTCAAGTTTGGTCACATATTTCGGTTCAAACAGCAACACGGTCAGGGTGTGGATACTCGTGCTCGAGCTATTGCGCTGAAACAATTTGCTGAAGCCATGGGAGATAGCACTGCGCTGAGGTTGGATCAAATATGGCAGCCTCGGGATGTCGATTTTGTGGTGTTAACCGGGAAAGACGGACTAACTTTTAGAGAGGCCAGTTATCAACACAAGGCACATATTCCTGGCAGCGACTTTATGCCCACACCAGAAGAGCCGGCGAAAGCCTATCAGGCAGAGCAATCTCTCAGTGAGCTGTGGGCACGCAAAACCCATGATGTTTCTGGCAGACCCGTGGTGGATATTTCAGACGAGCGCTCCTTGCAAACTGCGTACAATCTGCTGAAGCCAAAACCCTAGTTGCTGGTTATAATCCCAATGACCCGGCCGTCAGTGTGATTGCACCGTCGTTAAAATCATACTTGGCACTTTCTGCTGAGCGAAAAACCTCTTGGCACAGGATGTGCTCTCCCAATATCAAACACCCTTCCCCGTTAGCCTGAGTACCAAAATCGTGTGTGCTCAGTGTGTAATGGCTGGGTGATGAGGCCAATGGGGCTGTGGTGACATAGTCTGAAAAATCATTGGGGATATTGCCGGTTCTCAGCGTGTAGGTGGAAGCAGCCGTTGATAGTTGAGAGACCATATCCTTCATTACGGCTCCTTCTGCACCTTCATCGGTATTGGCCATTTTGGGCACTGCAACAGCGGCCATGACTGCTATCAGGGCGACGACAATAGCAAGCTCAATGAGCGTAAATCCGCGTTTGGTCATTAGGAAGTGTCTCAGAAGTTTATCTCTCAAATTGGCTTATCGGTGCCTAAAGGCCATGGCTTAATTTTGAGGCTACTTTGCGATAGTTATGTATCTTTTTTGTAATAACTCGATCAAACATACGGGACAGATCATGTTTGGCTGTCTTTGTGTTTTATTCAATCAATAAAGAAAGCAAATTTTTTGGTGTCTTGCTTAAGAGGTGTTTCTCGTGGTTCAGGTACAAGCTCATCTACTACAAGC
>CAZZIY010000111.1:0-4270 GCA_964654525.1 uncultured Vampirovibrionales bacterium
GGAATAGTTTTCTGGTTTCAGCTTGGGGGCAGAATCACTATAAGAAAAATTTTCTTTAAGCTGCTTTTCCGCAGGGGTGGCATTAGATTCAGCACTGGCCATAGGATGAGCAGCGGCATAAGCCACAGCACTGAGGGTCAGGATTAAGAGCATTTTTTTCAGCATTTTCAACATGGTCGATTCCTTTATACAAACCGGTGACAGGGGATAAAAATCTTTGTTTCCTCGAAGCAAAATACTAGAGGACTCAATCAAATAAAGTCAAAATATACTTTTAGATTGCGGACTTTACAGGATTTTGCAACCAACTGTTACATATACTTTATTTCCAGTGTATATCAACCACCGTAGGGTACATCATCCGACTGTAGGAGACCCTCTCGCATCACGTGTTCAACAGTCGCAGTGAGGGTTTTAATCGTTCCTTTTTTGTCTTTCTGAAAACTTTCCCAATGGTCTTTGAGATCGATCGGCTCCCCCACCCGCACGTGGGCGGTACGGGGATGGAGAAAGCGCTGGGAGCCATATATTTCGCGCTCAAGTCGTCGGATCATTTCCACAACGCGGTCTAAAGATAGAGACTCAGCGCTTAAATACCCGTCATAGAGGCTGATAAAATTGACCAATCTTTCCAGATCGCGATAAAGATTTCTCAATACATCCTTTTGGTGAAGAAAAAGGAGATTCTGATAAGGCGTTAATTGGGTTTCATCGGTTTGCCCGAGGATTTGATCGACTTTAAGCCGGATCTGTCTCACCCGGTCGAGGAGCTTGACGGCGTTATCACTGGAGAGATTGAGGAGATGTTCAATTTTTTCAATCAAAAAGCGTTGTAACCCCTGGGTATTCTCGAAGGCCGAGGCTTCGGGGTTAAGAACGTAACCCACCTGCTTTGCTGCATCTTGAAGCGTTGTTGAGGCGAGAATTTGGAGTCTTTCGTGTCTGGTTTTTGTGGGGTTATCTCTGCTGATAATGCCCACCGCACCTTCTAGCTGAGATAAGGCTTTGTCAACAGCGGCCTCTAAACCTTTGGTGTCATAGTGGTACACTATCGAGATAGGGCAGACAAATAGAGAGACAGAAGGGTCTGAGCTGGAAGACTGGGCTTTACGCGCCTCGTTTAAAGCCATCATCCCCAGTTGAAGCACCCCACTTTCTAAGGGAAGCAGTGTCTCGTTCTGGCTGGAGATTTCGCCTTCGACAAAAATCACCAGTCTGCCTTTATTGGAGGCCAGAGTGTCGATCGATGTTTTCAATGAGGCGCGGTCATTAGTCCCACGAACCAGGGAGTATACTCCCAAGCGCTGGAAAAGCCATCCGCGGATCCCGTAACTGTAGTCAAACACCTCACGAGCGGCTACGAAGAAGAAAGACTCTTTGAGTCGACGAGCCAGATCAAAAATCACACAGGGATCAAATTCTGTCGGATGATTGGGGAGAATCAGGCAGCGCTGACCTTTGATAGACTTTAGTTTTTGGAGATCAGCGTCAGAAATGGTAATTTTAAGCCCCAGCAGTGCTTTAGAAGAGAGAACCCAAGGCAGTAACAGATTCATCAATCCGATCAAGAACGAATTGGGTTTTGGGGGTTTAAAATCCATTGTATTGGGCCGGACATGCCGGGCGGGGTCAAACATTCTCAGCGCCTCATCAAATGCATTATAGTGTCATAATAGAAGCAATCAGTCTATATTTGTGCTAATTGTCTGGCAGAGAGAACAATGCTGAATATTCGGTTGCAAAAAGAGTCAACGGTTTCTATTCATCAACAGTTGGTAACCCAAATCTCCCTGCAGATTGCCTCTGGGGCACTGCCTACTGGAACCAAGTTGCCCAGTGTGCGCAGTCTGTCTCAGCGTCTGTCCATTCATTACAATACCTGCATGGCGGTCTATAAAGAGCTCAATGAAATCGGTATGGTCGAGTCTCGCAAGGGCAGTGGGGTCTTTGTCTGTGAATTTATACCAGAACAGCAAATTCAATCAGGGTTCCAGCGGCAAGAGCTCGCCCAAATGGCAAAATATTTTGTGGACACGATTTTGCAGATGGGCTACCACTGGCCGGATGTTTTACAAACCTTAGAAATAGCCAGAAAACAGTGGCTGAAACAAAAAGAACAGATGGAACAAGCCCCCATCGTTTTACTGGATATGTACCTAGATATCTTGCCGGTCTTTCAATACGAGCTGGAAACAACCCTCAACCAGCCTGTACAAACGGTTTATTTGCCGGAATTTAACCAAGGAGCCTTCCCAGCTGGAACACGCTATCTGGTGAGTCGTTATCATTACAAGATGGCGATGGAATACCTGCCACCAGATTCACCAGTACTTCTGATTGATATCAGTACAAATCCGGCAGAAACAGCCTTAGTAAAAAAATTCCCTGAGGATGCACTGGTTTTAGTCATCTCCTTCAGTGTGGTGATTCTTCAGATGGCTGAATCGGTGATTAAAAGTATCCGGGGAGATGAGATCCACGTTAAAACGATACAAATAACCGATACTAAGCTTTCTGAAACAAAAGATTTTCAGACTGCGCTGAAACATGCAGATTTTATTTATACTGATACGCTGTCAACCCAGTTATTATCGCCAGAAGCCACTCGTAAAAGTGCGGTGGTTAAAATTATTCCACCAGAAGAAATGGATAAAATCAAGGCTTTTATTGCCTAGGCTGAGTGTTTTGTCCGTGCTTTCTGAACACGTGAGCGTGACGCTTTAGAAAGTGTCACAGTCGACGTGTAATTTTTTGAGGTGTCCAGTTAATCTAAAACTATCAGCCAAATACTTATGACTAGAGGAAAATGACCGCCTATGATGACCATCAGCTTTCTAGCCCAAAACTATATGTTCTGCCCCCCCATGGACGACTTGGTCTCTTACTCCTCACTGTTGTTCAAGGTGGCAAAACCAAATCCTGCCAAAACCCTATCCACTTGTTTTCGGCTCAAACAGGCCGCTTAAGTCACGAGAATGCACACAGGAGAATTTTAGAGATGACAGATCGCACGCTTAATAAACACGAAGAAACTAAGCAAGTCGGTGTACTCATTATCCATGGCATTTTTGGCTCCTCACGCGAGTTTGACGGACTGGCAAAACGCCTCAATCGCTTGGGTTATCAGACGCGTCAGGTCACTTTACCAGGACACGGTGTTGCCCCTGAGCTGCCCATGAATCAACTGAATGTCAATATCATGAAGTCACACTGCTTGAGTGAGTATCAATTACTGGCAGAAACCTGTGATGAGGTGGTGATTATGGGGCATTCGCTGGGCGGTATTTGTACCCTGTTGACGGCAGCCGCGCGGCCTGAAAAATTGGTCGGCGTGCTGACGTTTTCGACCCCGTGTGATCAGGCCTATTTTATTAATCATCCCAAAGGGATGACAGAACTTTCTGCGGATCGTTGGGCGCGTGGTCTGATGTTTCTGCCCCAGAGCTTTACGGTGTTTGAAAAACCAGACTTTAAACCCTGGTGGTTTCCTGTTTTAAAACGAGAAACAGAGCATATTTTTAACACCCTGAATTTAGCACTGCCAGAAATTAAAGTCCCTGTGTGTCTGACGCACTCACTCTATGATATGGCCATTCCCTATGCAGAAATGGGAAAGCTCGAACACCGCTTGGTTGCGGCAAAAAGTATTGAGGTAAATACAATTCAACATTGCGGACATCAAATTTTTGCCTATGGGTTTGAGCGGGAAAATGCGATGAATATCGTGATTCGCTTTTTAGCAAAACAGTGTAGCCCTGTTACTGCAAAAACAGAAACGCCAGCAAACATTCTGAGAATAACCAAGTTCAAAACCCTGCGTTCGATGTTTAATCATGCCAGCTAGTGTGCTCTAGAAAAGGTTTCAGTATGCCAGAGGAGGTAACACCAGGATTGAGCGAAATATACGATTGCCTGATTGTGGGGGCTGGCATTTCGGGCCTTACCGCGGCTGACTACTTGCAGCAATCTGGCTGGAAGGTGGCGGTGCTTGATAAGGCTCGCGGGGCGGGTGGCCGCATGGCGACAAGACGAAAAAAAACGACTGGAAATCCCTTAGAAGAGGCTAATCCGGTTTGGGACCATGGGGCTCAATTTATGACCCTTCGCTCACCCGTTGTTCAAAGACTGGTTGGGCATTGGCAAGCAAACATGCAAAAGGGTGAATACGGCCAATTGAGAGACTGGTTGAATTTAGCATCTTTCGAAGATCTCTACACTGGCAATCAAGCTACTGGCAAGTGGATCGGTAGCCGGGGGATGACCACACTGC
>CAZZIY010000111.1:4370-6917 GCA_964654525.1 uncultured Vampirovibrionales bacterium
ACTGGCAATCAAGCTACTGGCAAGTGGATCGGTAGCCGGGGGATGACCACACTGCCCAAGTATTTAGCCGCGTCGTTAACCACTTTTTTTGAGACACGCATTGTTAAAATTGCTTTGCACGCCTGTTTGCCCGTCTCTTTGCCCGCATGGTTTTGGGAGTTAACCGCAGAGGACGGCCGACAATTTCGGGGTCAAAATATCGTCCTTGCCATGCCTGTTCCTCAGGCTGTGATGCTGATTGAGGCATCTCAGGAATTATTCGAAAAATTGAGTACGGCCTCATTCAATACAGATGCGTTTGAAAAGATCAAGGCCGTTCAGTTCGATCCCTGTTTAGCCGTGCTTGCCGAATTATCATCTTCGTCTAAAGTGCCAGCGCCAGGCTTTATCGAATTAAAACGTGTTGAATCAACAGCCAGCGATGTTCTGGCATTTCTGGGGGATAATCATCAGAAAGGGATTTCAGCTGTGCATACAGTCACGCTTCACGCCACACCTGAGTGGAGTAAAACGTATTTCGATGCGCCTGAAACAGAAATTACACACTCACTGATTCAGGCCGCAGCGCCCTGGATAGATTCTTCTCACGTCGTCTCTACCCAATTGATGCGTTGGCGCTACAGTCAAGTGAGAGGGTGCGCAGTAAATTCCAGTATTTCTCCAACCCTTTTTCCCGAAGGGTTTTGTATGCTATGCACTCAGCCCGCCTTGCTTTTGGCTGGAGACGGCTTTGGGGGATCAAGAATTGAAACAGCCATACTCTCAGGTCTTTCTGTCGGCAAAGCCTTGACTAAAAATGCTTGTCTAGGTCTGATTTAGGCTGGGATTAAGATATAATCTAGTTTAGAGGACAAGAAATACTTTTTTAGGGTAGGAAATACTTTTTGAACGTTGATCGTCTCATCCGCAGGACCGCCTTTACCGCTTTCACGATTGCAGAGCTGTTGATATCTCTGGCCATTTTAGGCGTGATTGCGGTTTTTACCATCCCAAAACTGCTGAGCCTAAATGAGGACAGAAAAAAATCAGCTATTATTAAAGAAGTAGCCTCAATGGTTTCTGGAGCCTATCAAAGCTACCGACTGAAGGCAACACCCAGCGCCAGTACCAGTGGGCTTCATTTACTGCCCTTTATGAACTATGTTCAAGCATCAGCTCCTGCCAGTTACCCTGGCCCGTTAACACAATTCGGAGAATTCATTACTCTCCATAATGGAGCACTGGTGGTGATCAGTGGGGGCGGGGCCTCAGGAGGTAGCCAACCTTCAGCCGTCACTTTTGGTGGGGTATATCCTAGAGGGGGAACGCTATAGCCCGGATTTTAATCCATTGGATAAGGTGTGTTTTGTACTGACCTATCCGGGCCGCTTAACCACTGTACCAACCTACATCCAAGAACAAGGTGGACCAGATACTGTTCTTTTAAGCGCTGTAGGTGTTCCTTCAGGGAGTTATGCTCCTTGTCCCAGCGTGGATCCCAGCTATATCCAAAATTGGCAATAGTCTTTCAATGTCTCTATTGCCAACCGCCACCCAAGGCACGATATAAATCGACTTTGGAGCCGATTAAATTCATTTTCAATTCTACCAAATCTTTTTGCGCATCCAGCTTCTCTTCCTGTGTCAGTAATACTTCCACGTAATTGGCTTTGGCATATCGAAATAAACTATTGGCGATCACGATAGAATGATCCAAGATAAGGACTTCCCGTTGTTTGGTATCAAAACTGCGCTGTAAATTCTGGATACTCGACATTTGGTTCAATACTTCAGTGTAAGCTTTGAGTAGACTTTGCTCGTAATTGAGTACAACTTGTGTTTGACGTGCATCTGCGATGGCGATTTGGGCGAGAAGCGCTTGCCTGTTAATTAAAGGGAGCATTAAATCACCCATCGCATTATAAATATAGGAATGAGGACTAAAAAACACGCCTAAGTCAAAGGCAGAATAACCAACTCCAGCTTTAATATCTAAGCTGGGATATAAGCGCGCTTTAACACTTTTTAGCTCCAGTTTGGCTGCTTTAATTTCAAACTCAGCCTGGCGGATATCGGGTCTATTTTCTAGGAGTTGGGTAGGCACACCAATCTGCAAGTCATTGAGCTGGTAAGACATAAATTTATCAGAATTTCTGAGCACAGGTTTGCTATCATAAATACCCGATAAAAATTTTAAACGGTTTTCTTTTTCTATTATTTTTTGACTGATTTCAAATCGTTGACTTTTGGTATTAAGCAATTGGGCCTCAAAACGATTGACAGCCAATTGATTTGATTTGGCATATTGTTTCAGAGCCTGCATTTTAGTGAAGGCTTTATTTTGCAGAGTGATATTTTCATCTAATATCTTAATGGTATTATCGAGTGCCATGAGTTCATAATAATTTCGGGCTATTTCAGCGACTAAGCGAGAAATAAGATAATTTCGACCTTCATATTCTGCCATAAGACGCATTCGGGCTGCTTCTTTCGCATTTCTGAGTTTTTTCCATGTGTCCACCTCCCAAGAGAGACTGGGACCTATTCCCAAATCCAAGTGCTTGAGTC
>CAZZIY010000112.1:0-6897 GCA_964654525.1 uncultured Vampirovibrionales bacterium
TTACCTTTAGCATTGAAGAAATCGTTCCAATTTCAGAACATTGGGCCTTTGCTCGAACCAATTCAGCAGGAAAAATCAAAATTAATGATATCGGGCTTGAGAGAGCGGAAGCCAATCAAGAGCTTTTCCTATTTCACAATATTAACGATAAATGGAAAATTGCTCGCTATTGCTTTTCCTCCACCAATCTCCCTCATACTTGAGGGAGATTGGTGCGCCAGTCTGGATTTGGTTTCGTTAGAGGAGAATAAATTTAAAACCCTACTTTTTGTACTTTGCTTTTGTCGTAACCCAGTTCGGTTGCTTTTTCAAAGGCGGTTCTTAACAGCGATTCGGGGGCAGATTTTTCCCGGCTTAAGATGGAAAACGTACTTTTATTGCCAATCAACGCCAGTTGATAGTGGGGATCAACCCAGAGAATCCAGTAATCAAACAAGAAGGGCCGCAAATACAGCGGGTTAAAACGCACTTTAAGCTTGCTATTGGAGGAATCAACTGGGAAGGCAAGCCCTTTAATCGTTGTGATTTTTCCTTGAGGACTGCCTTTTCGGCAGGTGTTGAGCAAAGAGACGTTGCCTTTAGGGGTCAAGGTGTATTCCACAGTGGTGGCGAAACACGTGCCCTTATCCCCAAATTGCACCTGCTTGCCTTTGTCTGACTCAAAACGCCCGTGCTCTTCTTGGTTATAAAGCTGATACCACTTGCCCGCATATTGTGAGAGATCAATTTTGACAGCCTCGAGTGACTTGGTAGGGGTGGATTCAGCGGCCATTGCCGTATGGGTCTCAAAAAAATTGCCTACCAATGTCCACAATAGCAAAGCACTGAGAAACAATCGACAAGTGTGGGGTCGTGTGTGGGTAGCAACCATGAGCGGGGGGCTTTCTCCTTTCGATGCTGACAATAGCCAGTATTATAGGAAAAATTAAGGGGCGGGGCAATTTGCTTACTTTAGGGAGTTATATCAGTTATAGCAATAGAGTTATATCAGGAGACGCTCAATGTCAGTCAAATCCCTTACCTTTGCAGGGAAATTTCTGATTCCTCTGTCGAATCAACACAAAAAATCTGGCTCCCTCAATGTGGATGCGTTCTTGAGAGATGCAGAAGTAACATTCAGCAAGGATTTTGGTATCGGGCGCTTTGGCCCAGAACCCCCCAAAGGACAGGCTGATCCCAGGCCCTATGCAGGTTTTGTCAGCGATTGGAACAGCCCTGATCGTCGTCAGCAGATTATGAATTTCTTAATGGACCCTGCAAGACTCGCCAACTTTAGGTATGTTCAGGACGGGACCAGTGGCTATTCCATATCTTACGTGGTTGAACCGGAAAGTGGTGGCTCTAACGATCGGGTGCGGATGGGATCCCAGAACTTACCGGGTATTAAAGAAGACTTGGACAAAAAAACCCTGGACGTTACCGCCTAGATAAACTCCCCTCTCTTGACCCTAAGCTCTGGACGTGACACACTAACGCTCATTCAATCGCGTAGCGTAACGTTTCGGGTTTAGTTTCGGGGTTAATAGTGATGACGACGACACTTGTAGAGAATAGTATCAACTGGGACTCTCGTCGAGGCATTAGCAATACGGTGTTGGATGCTATTGGGCAAACCCCCATGGTGCGAATCCACCGTCTGTTTCCAGAGTTCGCTGGGCTTGAAGTGCTGGCAAAGCTAGAATTTATGAATCCAAACGGGTCCATGAAAGACCGTATTGGCCTTCGGATGATTGAAAATGCTGAGAGAGAAGGCCGTATTAAACCAGGGGATACCTTGGTAGAACCCACCAGTGGAAACACAGGCTTGGGACTTGCCATGGCGGCGGCTGTCAAAGGCTATAAGCTTATTATTACGATGCCGATGAAGATGAGTGAAGAAAAACGCCGCCTGATTCGGGCCTTTGGGGCAGAACTCATCTTAACCCCCACAGAACTCGCGCATGATCACCCGGATAACTATATTGAAGTGGCCAAAAGACTGGCCAAAGAGCGGCCGAATACCCACCTGCTCAATCAATATGAGAATCCCGGCAATCCAGAAGCCCATTATCACGGCACAGGGCCGGAAATTTGGGAGCAAACAGAGGGCCGTCTCGATTATTTTGTCTGCGGCATGGGCACAGGCGGTACCATCAGTGGGGTGGCCAAGTATCTCAAAGAACAATCTCCCGAAGTGCGCATTATTGGGGCAGATCCCGATGGCTCGATTTACAGCGGGGGCGAACCCCACCTCTACCACGTTGAAGGCATCGGCTACGACTTCTTTCCCAAAGTGTTTGACGTGCCGATTGTGGATCAGATGTTCTGCATTGATGATAAAGCCTCCTTTACCGAAGGCAGAAGACTGGCCCGAGAAGAGGGGATTCTGGCTGGTGGTTCCTGCGGTACAGTCGTTGCAGCAGCCCGTGCCTTTTTTGCGGAACAGCAAAAGCAACTGGGCAGCTTAAACGGAAAGCGTGCCGTCCTGTTGATTCACGATACCGGGCGAAATTACCTGACCAAAATGTTTAATGATGACTGGATGAAGGAGCATGAGTTGCTATGACGCAAGTAGTTATGGAAGACCCGTTTTTGTCTGACTATGCCTTTCAAACCCGGGCGATTCACAGCCATCAGGCACCGGATCCAGTAACTGGGGCGGTTATCACACCTCTGTACCAAACATCCACCTTTGAACAAGAGGACGCTGGAGTCCACAAAGGCTTTGATTATACCCGATCTGGGAACCCAACCGTCGCTGCACTGGAAGGCTGCTTGGCCTCATTAGAATGCGGGAAGCACGGTTTTGCTTTTTCCAGCGGGATGGGGGCGCTTACAACACTGTCTTTAGCCCTGTTTCAGCCGGGCGATCACATATTGGTGGGCGATGATGTTTACGGCGGCACCTTCCGCTTTTTCACCAAGGTGTTTCAGCGCTTTGGTGTGGAGGCCTCTTTCGTCAATATGACCGATTCTCAGGCGGTTGCCTCTGCCATTCGCCCGGAGACCAAGATGATTTATCTCGAAACACCCACCAATCCCTTGTTGAAACTGGTTGATATCGAGGCCTTTGTGGCACTGGCCAGAAAACACAATTTGCTGACCTGTGTGGATAACACCTTTGCCAGTCCCTATCTGCAAAACCCCCTTACCATGGGGGTGGATATAGTGCTGCACAGTACCACCAAATATATTGGCGGGCACAGCGATGTGGTGGGAGGCGCCTTGATTTTGCGCGATGACTCACTCCGTGATGTGATTAAATTCCATCAAAATTCTCTTGGCGCGACACCCGACCCCTTTGCCTCTTGGCTGACGTTGAGAGGATTGAAAACCCTGGGTGTGAGAATGAGAGCCCATTGCGACAATGCCATGACGATTGCGCGCTCGCTGGAAAAGCATCCTGCGGTGGAAAGTGTTGTGTATCCTGGGTTATCCTCTCATCCACAGCATGAACTGGCAAAAAAGCAGATGAAAGCTGGTTTTGGTGGCATGATTGCGATCAGAGTCAAGGGCACAGAGTCTGAGGCCAGACGCTTTATGCAGCATTTAAAAATTTTCACGCTGGCAGAAAGCCTGGGTGGGGTTGAATCTCTGGTGGAACATCCCGGTAGAATGACTCATCTTTCGGTGGACCCTGCGGTCAAAGCGGCGTTGGGGATTACGGATAATCTGATTCGCCTCTCTGTTGGAATTGAAGACGGCGGGGATCTGTTGAGTGATATCAATCAAGCGCTTGCGGCTGTTCATGCTACCGCCCGTGTTGGTTAATGCCCAATGACTCCTCCTGGTCCGTTTAATCCTCGTTTTGACACACAAGTCCTGGTTGAGCCTGAGGACCCTAATGGGGCCGTGATTATGCCGGTCTACCGGACCTCTACCTATATACTGGACCCAGAACATCCCTTTGATTCCCGTTGGTTATACGCTCGCCACGGAAACCCCAACACCGATATGCTGGAAGAAAAGCTGGCAATTTTGGAAGGGGGTAAACACGGCTACTGTTTTGCTAGCGGGATGGCAGCATTGTCTCACCTGTGTCTGGCGCTTCTCTCCCCGGGCGATCACGTCATCGCAGTCAGTGATATCTACGCGGGGACATATAAATTCTTCACTCAAATTTTGCAGCCCAAATTTGGCATGGAGATTGATTTCGTCGATATCAGTCAATGTGCGGGTGAGGATTGGTCCCTGTTGGAATCCCATCTGACAGACTCGACCCGGATGATTTTGGTCGAATCCCCCTCAAATCCGCTGACAAAACTGATTGATTTAGAGCGTCTGTGCGTTCTGGCTCACGGGCGCGGGATTCAGGTCTGTATTGATAGTTCTTACAACAGCCCGGCCTTATTGCGGCCCATCACCCAATTTGGGGTGGATATTGTCTTTCACAGCCTGAGCAAATACATTGCCGGGCACAGTACAGAGGTGGGCGGTGCTGTGATCCTAAAAGATGACGGCCCTGTTCTGCCAGACGGACAAACGTTTTCTGCCGCATTAAGGCAGTATCAGCATTTTATCGGCGGTTTTCTGGCGCCAGAAGTGGCCTGGCAAATCAATCAAGGGATCAAAACCCTTCCGTTGAGAATGCAAAAGCATTCAAGCAATGCAATGCACGTGGCCACTTGGTTGGAGAAACAACCACAGGTCGAACAAGTGCTATATCCCGGATTACCCTCTCATCCACAGCATGAGATGGCACGGTTGCATTTTCTGCACGGCTTTGGGGGCTCAGGTTTTGGCGGCTCAGGTTTTGGCGGCATGATGGCGGTTACGCTGAAGGGCGGTAAGCCTGCGGCGATAGCTTTCTTAAAGGCACTCAAAAAGCCCTTTCACTACGGGGTGAGTTTGGGCGGGGTTGAGTCTCTGGTGGCTCATCCAGCCTCTATCCACTATGCGATGCGCTCTGCTGAAGAGAATGAGACCTACGGGCTTATGGGCGGCACGCTGCGGCTGTCCATTGGGATAGAAGATCCTGAGGACTTGATTGCGGCCCTAGAAACAGCACTGCAGGCGGCTGTTTCTTCATGAAAATGGGTGTTATCGGCGATCCGGTGAGTCAATCTCTGTCGCCACAACTCCACCAGGTATTTATGAAAGAACTCCACGTGAGCGGGGAGTATCAGGCCTATTATGTATCGAGCGATGAGCTAGAAGGCACGTTGACATCACTGGGAGCCAGTGGTGTGCGTGGGTTAAATGTGACGATTCCGCATAAACAGGCTGTGCTGAAGTATGTGCGTCAAGTCGATCCGACGGTTCAACTGTTGGGTGCTGCTAACACGCTGAGTTGGGACACGGCACAGAACGGCTGGGTGGGAGCTAATACCGATGTTTATGGATTTATCCACAGTGTACCCCCCTGGATAGTGGCGACCTTGTACCAACGAGAGGTGTTGCTATTGGGGTCCGGGGGCAGTGCCAAAGCAGTGCTACTCGCTTTGATCGAAGCAGAGGTGCCGACAATAACAGTGGCTGTTCGTGATCCTGAAAAAGCGGGTACTTCCCTTGCCTCGTTAGCTTCTCTGGCGCAAAAGGCAGGTGTACAGTGGCAAATGACATCCCTTTCACACTTGCAAACACTGCGGCCCTATCACCTGGTGGTGAATACGACCCCAGTGGGAATGCAAGGGGCAGCAGGAAAATCACAGGATTTAAATCATTGCTTACTAGCAGAACGTTTGCTTGATACGCTTTCGAGCAATGCCTGTGTGATCGATCTGGTCTACCGGCCGATGCTCACGCCCTTACTCCATGCGTGTAAGCAACGACAACTCGAAACCGTCAGCGGCCTGGGCATGTTGGTGTATCAAGGGGCTGCCTCTTTTTCACTATGGTCTGGCATAGATGTTCCAGAATCTGTTTGTGAGACGGCTTACCAGGCGTTAACCCTGGCTGATTCTGTGTGAAAGTGTTACCATAAACTCACTTTCACCGTGCAATGAAATACGGGTTTTTGAGAAGAGTTTGCTTTGAGAGGAGTTTGTTAGATGGGATCTCACGCATTGACCATTACATGCTTAGTGCAAAAAAATATCGAGGGTAAAAATACAGAACCCTTCGCCGATGTCTTTATTCTGCCCGTGTTTCAAGACCCCGTGTTTCAAGACTCAGAATCGCCCGCACTCGCCCGTTGGGAAGGTGTATTTCAAGGCGGGATTAAAGCCATTGCCGCTGAAGAAGGGTTTGACGGCAAACGCGGCAGCTGTCTAGTGCTGAGAAAACATCCCAGTGATCAAGCCCCGGTGCAGCGTCTTATTTTGTGTGGGCTTGGAAATCCTAAAAAGTTAACCCCCTTGGGCTGGGAAGAAGCGTTGGTTAAAGCCATCAATACTGCCAAGCAATATCAATCTCTCAACACGCTGGCGGTCGATCTCAATCCGGTTCTGGGTGTGCTGACCACAGAGGCTACGCTGGTAAATGCCGTGGATGCTGCGTATCAGGCAACGTATCAATCGCTTGAGGCAGAAGAAAAAAATAAAAAAGATACAAAAAAAGACAGCAAGAAGAAAAGTGCCGTGCTTAAATCTGTTGTCTTGATCACTGAAAAATCCAAATTAAACGCCCTGTCTGGCTTACTGCCTCAAGCGGAATCCATGGCAAAAGCCCGCAGCTTGGCCAAAGATTTGGTGAATCATCCTGCCAATTTAAAATCCACCCAGACCTTGGTGAAAGTGGCCAAGCAGCTGTCCAAATTACCCGGATTGACCGTGAAAATTGTGGATGATATTGAGTGGATTGAACGAGAGATGCCCTGCTTTTTTGAAGTGGCCAAAGGTTCGCTGAGCACTGATCCTCCCAAGTTTATCCAGGTTCGCTATAAGCATCCCAGTAGTAAAGCCAAAATTCGTCGACGAGTCGGACTCATTGGTAAAAGTGTGATTTTCGATACCGGGGGATATCAAGTGAAACCCGGTG
>CAZZIY010000113.1:0-6869 GCA_964654525.1 uncultured Vampirovibrionales bacterium
ATATGCAATTGATTGCGCTATCGGCCACTGTTGCCAACGATCATGAGCTGACAGACTGGATTAATGAGGTTCACCGGGATACGCGGCTGGTTCACAGTGATTTTCGCCCGGTACCGCTGCGGTTTTCTTACTATAACCGTGAGCATCTTCTGCCGCTGTTTGAAGCCCCAGGCAAACTGAATAAAAAGCTAAAAGGTGATTTTCGAGGGAACCGTTTCTCCAAAAAAATTCGGGATTTTTCCCCAAACCACCTGATTGAGATTATGCACGAACGAGAAATGTTGCCGGCCATTATCTTCACCTTTAGTCGGCGCGATTGCGGTCGATATTTGCAGGATACCAAACGCTTATCACTGCTCAATCCTCAAGAACGTCAGCAAATTCAAGCTGTCATTCAAGAATATACGGACAGATACCCATTTCTGGCAAATGACCCGAGTATCGAAGCCATCCGGAATGGTTTTGCGGCGCACCATGCAGGGCTCCTGCCGGGTCTCAAGCTGCTCGTCGAAACCTTGTTTCAACAGGGGCTGATAAAAGCCGTGTTTGCTACGGAAACACTGGCTGCTGGGATTAACATGCCGGCCCGCTCCACGGTGATTACCTCTCTGTCCAAACGAACCAATGAGGGGCACCGGATCTTAAGGGCCAGTGAATTTCTGCAGATGTCTGGTCGTGCTGGGCGCCGGGGGATGGACACTGTTGGCTATGTGGTCATCAATAGCAGTCGATTTGAAGGGGCTCACGACGCGGCGATGCTGGCCACCAGTCAAGCAGATGCGCTGAATAGTCAATTTACACCCAACTACGGCATGGTGCTCAACTTGTTACAGAGTCATAGTCTGTCAGAAGCGGAATTTTTGATCAGTAAAAGTTTTGGCCAGTTCACTGCGGCCAGAAGACTCCAGCCCATCAAAGATGAACTGGATGACGTTGAAAGCGCTGTTCAAGAGTACCAGCTATTTCAGTGTCCAGCTGGTGTAGATGACAGTGCCTTCCAATCGTATCTTAAAACGCGGGATCATTGGGTGGAGACACAGCGCTTTGTCCGTGATCTCAAGCATCAGCTCAAGCGCTATGGAAATCATGGGGCGGTTCGCCGGCAGATGGCACATGAAGAAGCCAAGCGAGATAACTTTGAGAAGAGTCTGCTCCCCAGTCCGTGTCACCGCTGTGAACTGCTGAACAAGCACCGCAAGCTTTTTGAGCGCGGAAAGCGGATGCTCAAACATCAAAAACGGCTGAAAGTGATTTATGAGAATGAGCAAGACTGGTACTGGAAAGAATTTATGCGGATTTATGCCGTTCTCAACGAAGCCGGTCAACTTTCTGCTGAGAACAAGCCAACCGATGCCGGGAAAATGACTGCGCAAATTCGCACAGAAAATGAATTGTTTGTCTCTCAATTGGTGGTACAAGGGGTTTTTGATGAACTAAGTCCCTCTGTCTTTGCGGGAACGGTTGCGGCTCTCGTGACGGATACCACCCGGGAAAGTATTTTTTCCAAAGTGCCCCCGTCTCCCGAGTGCCGGCAAGCCTTTCATCAGATTGAGCGAACAATGCGGCAGCTGCACCACCTGCAAGAAAAGCACCGGGTGAGTGTGCCCTTGGTGTTTAATCCAATCGCCTCTGGCCTGGTGGAGGCCTGGGTGCAAGAACTGGCATGGGATCAGTTGATTACGCTGACAAATCTTGATCAGGGGGATTTGGTGCGGATTTTTCGCCGTACCGCAGATTTACTGAGGCAGTTTTCCCGGCTGAATGCCATCCCCACAGCCTTGGCCCAGAAGGCCCGACAAGCACTTAAAACGCTAGATAGAGACCCAGTGCGTGAAGTCAGCCTGGTGGCATCGCTGGCACAAGACGAAGTCTTACAAGAGGAAGAAGTAGAAGTCTTACAAGAAGAAGCAGTCTTGCAGGAAGTCGATATCCTAAAGAAGGAGATATCGTTAGCCGACCCCCCCTCTCAGGCGGAATAAAAGGGCTTTTTAGAGCGGGCTTTTGCTGGGAATCCCCACCCCTCGAGGATAGTCCTGTTGCGTCGGGCCGAGCTTTCGTATCACAACGACCACAGCCCCAGCCAGAGGAGAATCATTGGGATATGTTTGTACAGTCTCAACCACGCTGTTCAATACCGACAGCGCATTGCGGGCTTGCTCAATTTCTTCAGTTGCTTTAAGCCCCTTCATGGCGAGCAGTAGCCCGTTTGGTTTCAGCAGAGGGATGGCATATTCCAGTAGCACATTTAGCGGTGCAACCGCTCTGGCTGTCACACGGTCGAATCGTTCTCGGTAGGCATTATCTTGGCCCAAGGTTTCAACCCGGGCGTGGACGATCTCACAACGGTTTTCGACAGCGAGTTTTTGGATGCTGTCGCTGAGAAAAGCCGTTTTCTTGGCGGTGGCATCCACCCCGACCCATTCGTGGTGAGGCATTGCCAGCATCAAAGGGATTAGCGGGAAGCCGCCCCCACTGCCAAGATCGATACAGGACAGGCTGGAATTTGGGTCTGAGCCCTGGAGCCAAGTAAGTAACGTGAGGCTATCCAGCACGTGGCGTTGCCAAAATGTTTCTTCTGGAGTATCTCCCAGTCTGATTAGATTGGTGTGAGCATTGACTGTGGATAAATGCCCGTAAAAAACCTGCAATTGCTGGCTGAGTGCGTCAAAATCAATAGGAGCTAACGCTTTGGAATGAGGCAGTTGCTGGCATAAATCGGCCAGAGAAGTGCTTTTTGGGGCAGTCTGTGAGAGTTCAGTTTCATTCACGGGATTCATCCCCACAGTGTACAATAAGCCTATAGACTCAGCCTAGAGAAGGCTTTCTATAAACGTAACCGCCCAGAATGCTAATTTTTATCCCGTTGTTATAGGCCCAGTCGTCATAGGATTCTGCCTTGCCTGAGACGTCTTTAAAACCCCAACCTCCTATCATTTTTATTCAACCTGGCGTGTTACAGCGTCTCAAGGAGGGTACCTTCGTGCCGGAGCGCCGGACTTCGGTAGCCTCTTTGGCGATGAACGAGCGACGAGATTCACTTTCTCCTCTGTCGGTCACCAAGCGCTGTGTTCGCTACGATCCCAATGTGTTTATCAACCGAAGAACTGTGGTGAGCGAGTTAGCAGACAGTTTGAACCGGCCTGACAAAAAATTGCTATTGCTATCAGGCCCTCAGGGTGCTGGTAAAACCAGTCTGGCAAGGGGTCTAATTGAGCTGATGGGCGGTGGGGCAGAGCAACTGTTGTGGTTTGACACGTCTAGCCACACTGATTTTGATGACATTATCCATTTTCTCATTCAATACATCACCTATATCTGTGCAGCACTTAGGATAGAGCAGAGTACAGCTCAACCACAACCGCAAACAGTGGCCGATCCACTTCTACGTATTGAACAGATGCTAGGTTCCATAGCCCATGTCCCGTTGCTGATTGTTTTAGACAATGTGGAGCATATTGTCGACGGGGACTTTCGCATCAATTCTTTTCAGCTCAAGGAAATGCTGAATTTTCTGTTGTCTTTTCCTAACATCAAGATGGTACTGGCTGGAGAACGCCTGCCTTATACCGACTTAAGTGCCAATGCCGGTGTGATTACGGAAGTTAAACTGGCTGGGCTCAGCGAAGCTGATGTACTGGCTCTATTCAAAACCCATGATCGTCTTCTGGCACCCGAAGTGCTTCAAGATATTTACCGTAAAACGCACGGGGAGCCCTGGCTTCTTAAGTTGTTTTTTTATCTCAGTAAACTTGAGATGCTCCATCAAGCCCTGTCCGCCCAGACGATGACGCAATTTGTGTATGACCATCTCAGTGAGCAAGAGAGACAGGTGGCACAAGTCCTGTCTTTGCTCAGGCACCCTGCGGATTTTGACACGATTATCAGTATTACTCGCTTTTGCCAACCGTCCCTGATCGGGGGATCCACAGAGGCGTTCCGCCAAATGCTGGATCGATCTTTATTTAAACCATTGATGAAACGGACCTTTCCACCGCAATCGGTTCTCGAGCATATTCGCGATAGGCATCAACCGCTGAGGACGTTTCACCCGTGGTATGAGTTTTATCGACACGTAAAGCAAGAAATCTATGGGCGTATCGACCCAGAGGAGCGCTACAGGATTCATGCTCTCCTCAGTGAGTTTTACACCCAAGAGAAGGCCAAGCCCCAGGGGCAAAGATTGTACCGGGTAAAAACCACGTCACTAACGGCTGAGGCAAGATTTCATGCACAATCTGCCCGGCAAAGGCGTCCAATACGGGGTGAAGAAGCCTCTTTGGAATCCCGTTCTTATACTTATTCAGCAGAACAACTGCCGCTTGATAAGGGAGTGGGCACAAGCAAGTCTGCAAGCGACTCGATAAGCGATTCGAGAAAATCAGTGCCTCCGAGCAACTGGAGGCTGATGGCAGAGAGAGCCAGTAAGCTTCCAGATCAGCCTCAGAAGCCTGATCCTCATTTACAGCCCCATTTACAGGCAGAAATTCAAAAACTAGGACTCTCACCAGAAGAGGTCTCTCGTTTATTTGAGACTGAAGAAGTAAGTCAGACGGTGAATGAGCCAATGAATCACCCAGAAAATCACCCAGTAAATGATCCTTTGGGGCATCCTACGCTGGCTTCGATCTTAAAAGCCAGCGAGCAGGCACTGGCCAGAATGGCATTTCAGGATGCAGCCGAATTGCTGCTGGAGGCTGTCCACTGGTACGCAAGCCATGGTCGCTTTGAACAGGCCGAAGCCACGTTGAAGCGAGTGGTTGATTTTGGCCCGAATCTTTCACCAGGCTTACTGGGCAGTGTCTACCGAGAGTGGGCACAAATCCACCATGCCTTGGATAAGACAGCGGCTGAAAAGGAAGCTCAGCAAACTGCTTGTCGTTATTTTGAAGCCCAAGGGGTCTCCCGTTCTGCCGAACAAACGGAACAATACGCCAAAGTACTAAAAGCCATGGCTGATCTCGCCTTCAGAGAAGGGCAAACTGATTGCGCGCTGGCTCTGTTACGACAGCGGCTTGGCTTGTTTCAGCAAGCAGGTATGCGGGCCCATGCGGCCGAAGGCTTTTTTACCCTGGCTCAAGCTTTAGATGACCTAAAACAAGCAGACTTGGCTCTTCAAGCGTATCAAGAGGCGTTGAATATTGATAAACAACAGGGTAACACGCTTTCTTGCGCGGCAATTACGGCTAACATGGCCAGTATTTATGCAGATAAAAGACAATGGCAGCAGTCTGTTCAAGCCTTTGAAGCATCTTACCGCTATGATCAGCAGGCCAAAAATGAAGAGGGTCAACTGGAAACGCTAATGGGGCTGGCCGATGTGTATTTCCGCCAAGCCAAGCTAGAGCAGGTGGAGGCCACTTATCAGAATGCCCTTAGACTGGCGATACAATCCCAATTACCGTTGTGGAAAACCCGGATTTACCGACAATTGGGGCTCCTATACCGTCAGCAGCAACGACGCGAGGATGCCTTAGAATATCTTCGGTCCGCCTTGCTGAGTGCGCCCACCAGTCTTCCAGCTCAGCACCGGGTTCAGTTGGAAGAGTGGATAGAAGAGTTGCAGCAGCGTTAAGACATGGAATCCCGTCGAATTACTTAGAAAGGTCGTTTCTCGTGCTCACCCAAACCCCAACACCCCAGTTAAACTGGTCTCAGCAGATTAATACCAAGGAATATCTGACCCAGCAGCGTGAGCAGCTCTTGACACTGTTGAGGCAACTGTCTTTTCGACGTGGTGAGTTTATCTTGGCCTCTGGACGAAAAGCTTCGTACTATATGGACTGCCGGATGACAACGCTTTCCGCAACAGGGAGCTACCTGATCGGCCAACTCGTGTTTGCCTATCTTGATGCCTACAACATTGATGCGGTCGGTGGGATGTCGATGGGGGCCGATCCCATTGTCAGTGCGGTTACTTACTGTAGTGCTCAGCAGGGCCGGCCCATTCACGGGTTTTTAATTCGTAAAGAGGCCAAAACCCATGGAACCCGCCGGGCCGTGGAAGGACATCTAGAGCCTTGGATGAGGGTGGCGATGGTGGAAGATGTGATTACCACGGGAGGCAGTCTGCTGAAGGCCGTTCAGTTGGTAAAGCAGAGTTACCCCAGCGTTCAGATTGTCAAAGCACTCACCTTGGTCGATAGAGAAGAGGGCGGCAAAGCGGCGATTGAGGCTGAAGGGATCTCCTTGGAGAGTTTGTTTCAGATTGCCGAATTTCTCTAATCAGGTGGAAACTCTTAGACTGCCTTGGAATTGGTTCCAGAGTCGGGCCCGGCAGTGTCGATAGGGGGGAGTAATCGGCTCCAACTGGCATCCAGGGACTGAAAAAATGTATGGGCATCGAGCACATCATCATCAGATATCGGCGGAAATTCTTCTAACCGTTGGATTTCAGCCTCAGTCAGCTCTGGGTCAGCGTACTTGCGTCGACTCGCTGCAAACACGTCCGTTTCTTCAGACATGCCGGCCGAAGCCTCAATGCCTACCATGGCCACGCCGACTTGTCGGTGGCAGTGGTTACAGGAGACGCTGACGACATAGTAGCCGTCTTCTTCACGCAGTAATTCAACCCCGTCTTCAACAAAGGGTTGCTGACAGTCGTTACAGACCATCCGGGTGAAAAAATGCTGAATAATTTGAAATCTATCCATTGTCTATCTATCCAGTGAGGAGTGCCTATTGATAAAACCATTGGCAAAATCATGTAATAAGGTCATTATAACGAGTTTTCTCTTTGCATCCGGGTGTGTTAATAAATTTATAAGTTATCGACCCCGGGTTTGTATGATTGACGGAGATTTGGATCGTTTGTTGCAACCTGTGACGCATGAGCTAGCATTAGACGTTCATATGTTTGATACCGATTGCTC
>CAZZIY010000114.1:0-6821 GCA_964654525.1 uncultured Vampirovibrionales bacterium
TCAATCAGTCCGATCTACGTGCCTTGTTCGGACTTTCAGAAATTTATCAGAGACAGAAAAATCAGGCCAAACTATCTCAATTACTGGAGAAAATTCGCGGCAATGAGCTGTTGACTTCCATAGAGCTGTCGGCCTTCGACGCTTTGGAAAGCACATTACAGAGCCAGAGGTCAAAGGGGCAAAGAACCCCAGAGCAAACGGCCTTGATTGTGAGAAGGCTAATCGACCGCGGCCTGATCTCAGAGGCGCGGCAGCTTTTCCAAACAGTCAACACAAAGACGGAAGCCTTGTTACTCTTGCGTTATGAGCTTGATATCCTGGGAGCTTATTGGGATGCCGCCCGAGAAGACCGCAGGGCTTTAGAAAAATCTCTGGGAGTTAACCCGTCTGTCGTCCCCTCTGTATCAACTGACAGACTGCTCTGGCTTTGTTTAAACGGCATTCTGTACTCCCGAAACCGAGAGTATGCACGTGCCCATCAGTGGTTTTATGCTGGAGAAAAACTGGCCCAAAACCCAAGCTTGCTCAAACAACCAGGGGCAAGGCAGTTGATAGAAAAACTGCTGCTGGCCCATCTGTCTCTCTATGAACGTGAAAATGACAGCAAAGGTCAGTCTCGTATTCTTTTTCAGACAATTAACCAGTACTTAACCCCTCTCCCTGCGTCTTGGCTACTCAGACAAGCTGATTTCCAATCACGTCAGAGTGGTGGTAATCACAGTGATAATTTTGTTTCGGCTGATAAACGCTATGAAGAGGCGCTCTCTCGTCTGCCTAATTCCAGTCAAGGCTTTGCAAATTGGGGTTTACTGGCCTACCGTCAGGATAAACTCTCTGCGGCCAAAGACAGAGTGATGACCGCGCTCACCATTAATCCGCATGAATCGCTGGCTTTGTTGACGCTGGCGAATCTCTACCGGCGACAAGGAAATATATCAGAGGCATGGAATATTCTGCAAACCCTTTCACTGAGTGATCCAGCTGTTATTGCAGGTGATAAAGAGACGACACAGTGGATACGAACCCTCCATTTGCCCGGATTTAAGCCCCTCTCTGTTGTAGCAGCGATCAGTGAAGATGAGAAAGACTATCTACGGCAATTTATTCGGGCCTATCAAAAGTGGCAAGCAGACCGTCTGACGTATTATCAGGCCCTAGAGGAGACGATGGCTCGATATGATGAAGGCTCTATCCAAGCAGCCAGAGACAGACAATCCATGGCCGGTGTGATAGAACTGCATTTCGATCGTGCAAAGCAGCAGTATGACATCTGGCGTCAACTAAAAGCCCCAAAACGTTTTCAGGAGTGGCAGTTCTTTTTGGAGGGGGCGATGTTTACACATTTGGCTGAAACCAACGCTTTTTTACGAGGGCTGCCCATTACCGAGAATTCTGAGGCGCTCTCAGTCCTCAATGCTTTGTTTAAGGTCTCATTGGCACAGTTAGAGGTCATCACGACGCAAATTGATCTGACATTGAAGGGGTTGCAAGATAGATTGGGTGTTCCCGTAGCCGGACAAATCTATCTAGAATCATCGTATAATCCGAGTTTACCAGGGCAAGTCAGCGCAGCTTTTAAGCAGGTACAAAATAAAATCAGTCCTATTTTGGATAAAAACGCAAAACAAAACACCCAAGGAAACGGGCAAGGCAACACAAATCCCCCCAGTAATGCGGTCCCCTATTAGCCCTTGCGGGTGATTATTTCAACCCGTCCTGGATTTTCCCCAGTACAAAAGAGCATAACTCAATGGTGGCATGGGCCATCAATGCGTCCTGGTGTGTTTCTTGTTTCCAAGGTGCCCAGGCACACTTGTCGTAAATAAAGGTGAGTGGAGTATCAGGGTAACTGCTGCAAATGCTGGGGCGTTTGCTGGTTCCGTAAATGCTACAACGGTTGTCCTCTCCAATATAAGGGCAGTGGTAGAAGTAAACACCCTCTGGATCACCACTCAATCGAAGCACATCGCTAACCAGCTCTGGATAGGCTTCTTTGGCCTTTTCTTGAGAGGGATAGGGTAGAAAAATGCTGGTAAATTCAGTCGCAAACCGGTCGCCCTGTTTGGCTCTTTGCTCAAGTTCCAGATAGGAAAACTCGGAGCTGGCCAATTTGCAGCAAACCCCACAACTGTGGCATTGAATCGATGCTTTATAGGTTTCAATTGCCTTCAGTCGCGTCAAGATATCTTGGGCAACCTGGTTTTCAATGATGTTTAGGGCATTTTTCTGCCACGCTTGATATCCACAGCCTGAATGCCGGGGTTGTAGGCATAGTTCTGGGTCATTGATAAGGGCTTCAGGGGTGATGACACACTGAGTGCAAGAAATATCTTGAATCCCCTGATTAATCAGCGTAAAAAGCTGAACGCGCGCTTGTTCAAAGATGTCACGGTATTGCTGGCGGGTGTGAGATAATTCAAATTCTAGGCTCATCACTCTATTGTAAGGCGGAAAGTCCAGATTGAGATGTGGCTCCGGATGTGGCTCCGTAAGTTTAGACTTATTTTAGAACAATCATTTGATAGGGCACTTGATAGGGCCCCCCTGAACCGGGGAGCTTCTTATGCCTTGTTGTCCTCACTTGCCTGGCTTTTCAGTGGCTTCTACGGGCTTGGGGTCTGGTTCCATCAATGGCTGTACCAAGTTGGTCTTCTCAGGGCTTACCGTCCTGCATTACCAGTGATTTGTGTGGGCAATATCACCACTGGGGGAGCTGGGAAAACACCCGTCACCATTGCGCTGGCAGCGTATTTTTTGGAAAAGGGACAGAGCGTGGCGGTTTTGTCCAAGGGCTACAGAGCCCGTAAAACAGTCCAGGGGCAGCGGGCAGATAGTCCTGATTATGGAGATGAACCCTTTTTGATCCAACAACGCCTGCCGGCAGCCACTGTTCTGGTGGGGAGTAGTCGAAAAAAGAACCTTGAAACTCTCACTCGTGAGGGAAATACCGATGTGGTCATTATTGATGATGGGTTTCAGCACCACGCGGTCAAGGCGGCGGTTAATCTTGTTTTGGTGGACCGAAACCAGGGATTGGGTAACGGGAAACTGCTTCCCTCAGGGCCACTGAGAGATTTCCCCGAGCGATTAAATCAAGCCCATGCGGTCTGGCTGACGGGGATGGATCCTGTACATGAGACAGTGGCTACTGCCAGCCTGCGGCATGACTACCCCGAATTAACTCCCCGTCTGGACTCTGTTTCTATATGCGCTGAAGGATGGATTTCCCTTGAAAAATGGCCAGCAGCGTCTTCTACAGGGGATATTCTTCCCAATGAAGCGTTTATAGGAAAAACAGTGGCCCTGTTCACCACCTTTGCCAGGCCTGGGCGAATGAAAACCTGGTTGCTACAATCGGGTGTTGATGTTCAGGAACACCGCCAGCTGCCCGATCACGAACCTGTCAGTCAAGACGATACCCAGTGGCTAAAGGTGATGATTCAGCATGGATTTCCTGTGCTGGTGAGTGAAAAAGATGCGGTGAAACTCCTATTTATGCAAGAAGATTCTGCTCTGGCTGAGATGACACCCATGATTTGGGTGTTGAGAATTCAAGCGGTATTGCCGCTTAGTTCATTAGAGCGCTGTCTTTCGGGATCGGTGTGTGAGGTAACTGCCTGATGTTGCCCACGGCCAGAGTAAAACGACTCAAGATTTTGGTAGTGAGATACCGTTTTATCGGCGATACGATTTTAGCTGTTCCCTTTTTAAAAGCGCTTCGGGCGCTTTATCCAGATGCACAGATCGATATGCTGGTGGGGCCGCAGTCTGGAGAAATTTTAGCCCATTGCCCCTATATAGACCGGCTTTTGTTTTACGATACCACCCGAAAACACCGTTATGAGAATCAAACCCATGTCGCTGAACCCCGCTCTTTTTGGTCTTATGTGAGTGAGCTGAAGGAGGAAGGCTACCAAAAGGCCTATGTGTTGAAGCGCTCGTTTTCCTCTGCTTTGTTAGTAAAGCTGGCCAATATTCCGGAGCGAATTGGGTTTGACACCGAGTGGCGCGGCTGGCTTCTGACAAAATCAGTGCCCTACCGTAAAGACGGGCATGAGAGCGATTGCTTTTTGGATTTACTGAGAGCGGAAACCAGTGCATCCGCAGAATTAACCAGGGTACTGGCGTTTTCTCCTGAACATTTTGGGTTTCGCATGCAGGATTGGCCTGGGTTTGAAGGCGTCCCTGAGGTGAGCACTGCTGAGGTGAGTCCGCTGGAACCGGTGAGTTCGCAGCAAAATCTTCGCGTCAAACACGTGGCTCTGCATCTCTCCAGTTCTAACGCGGGCAAAGAATGGCCTGAGGAAAAGGCTGTTTCCCTGGCTCGAGACCTCCTCCATACGTATCCGCTGGTATTGCATTTTTTGGGGGCCGCTTCAGACAGACTGCGCTACGAACGATTGGTTTCGCGCTTACTAGAAGATTTACCGCAATCTGTGATTCACCGCACGTGGTTTTACAATTGGTGCGGACAAACCACATTGCAGCAAAGTTTGCGTGTGTTGGCGCGGATGGATTTGGTGGTTGGGGTCGATTCTGGCACTATGCATATGGCGGCGGCTGTGGGAACGCCAACCGTGGTTTTATTTGGTCCGATGGATGAAAGAAAATGGCGTCCACTCGGCCCGCATGTTCAAGTGCTGGTGGCAGATACTGCTTGCCATCCGTGTAATCTCAAGACCCCATGTCGACACCAATATCAATGTATGACAGATTTATCGATAGAAACGGTAACACGCGCGTGTCAAACCATCTTGAATCCTTAGACTGGCTGTTTATCCAGGATTTACTGGAGCAGTATTGTCTGACGCCTTATGGAAAAGAGCGCTGGATTCAGGCCCCTTTTTTTGAATGCCCGGTAGAAGCCCGTAAAGCTCAGGACGTAGCGTATCGGCTGGATTCTTGGATCCGGCGGATCGGGGTGCCTCATCCACCGAATAAGCCTTTGTTGGATGTTAGACCTTGCCTAAACCGGCTGACTATTGGCGGTACGCTTTCTTTAAACGAGTTGAACATGTGGATTCACACCTTGGCCTTCGCCCTGCCCCTGCTTCAGCAATTATCTGATGACCCTGAACTTCACCAAACGCTAAACCCTTTTCTAGAGACATTATTAACCCTGATGGACCCCGATAAGTCTGATCTGCTCGATAGCGCCAGCCCTGAATTACTTCGATTACGCAGCGCATGGCGCCAGCAGAGACAAAAATTGATTCAAGATATCCAGAATTATGCCAACCGGCAAGAGATTGCCGCCACACTCCAGTCCACAGTTGTGAGTGAGCGTGACGGAAGGTTTGTACTGCCCGTCAAAGCCAGCTTTAAGTCTGGCATCTCAGGCATTGTCCATTCCGGCTCTGCCAGCGGGGCAACGGTCTATATAGAGCCAATGTTTGCTGTTGAATCCAATAATTCTCTTCACCAACTGCAAGACGGCATTCAACAGGAAGTCGCCCGCATTCTAGCTTGGGTATCTGGCCGGTTCTGTGAGCATTCTGCTTCTTTAGAGGCATGTCTTGAAGCACTCGGTTATTGGGATAAGCATTTGGCAGCCGGGATGTTGTCTGTGCGGCTGGACGGGTGTCCATGTGAAGTTCTCTCGGAAGAACAGCCGCTGACACTCAAGCTCAATCAAGCAAAACACCCACTGTTGGTGCTTCAAAAAGATGTTCAAGAACACAAACCTCCCCACGAGGTCATTGCCAACAATATTGTTCTGGGAGGCGGATTGCCTGAAGAACATCATCCCCGCTGTATGATTATTACCGGGCCTAACACCGGCGGAAAAACTGTATTGCTCAAAACAGTCGGTCTATTGGCCTTAATGCTCAAAGCAGGGCTCACACTTCCTGTTGCTGAGGGGTCTGCAATAAGTTGGTTTAGCCCTATTTTTGTTGATATCGGCGATCAGCAGAGCATCACGCAAAATCTTTCGACGTTCTCAGCTCATGTCTTGCAGCTAAAAAAATGGCTGGATCCGGCATTATCCTTAAAACGGGCTTTAATCCTGATCGATGAGATTGCGGCTGGGACGGATCCAGCTGAAGGCGCTGCACTGGCAAAAGTGTTGCTGAACGAGTTTTATGAACGTGGTGCCTTACTGATGGCCAGTACCCATTTGGGGGAAATGAAACTGGAGGCCCATGAACACCCAGGCTACGTCAATGCCAGTGTGGCCTTTGATGCCCAAACCCTCAGCCCGACTTATCGTTTATTACTGGGTACCCCGGGAAGTAGCAATGCGATTACCATTGCTTCTCGATTAGGTTTGCCAGAGCATCTGACAAGTAAAGCAAGCCAGCTATTAAACGCACCGCAGCGAGATGCCAGTATGCTGATTGAGTCGCTTGAGATGAGTAAGATTCAAGCAGAGTCAGAGTATCACCGGGCTCGTTCTTACCGCGATGAAATAGAAACAGTTTACAACCGGCTGCAAGAAGAGCGTCAGGCTTTTCAAGAGCAACGCCGGCAACTCCTCAACCAGTTTAGAGACCAACTGCTCGGGAAAATGAACCGAATCGAGACCCAGGTGAATGAGATTCAAACCGCCTTGGGCGCCGATGAAATTTCGCCTTTAGAGGCCCGCAATCACCAGCAACGGATGA
Organism: uncultured Vampirovibrionales bacterium; assembly: GCA_964654525.1. Taxonomy (GTDB): domain Bacteria; phylum Cyanobacteriota; class Vampirovibrionia; order Vampirovibrionales; family Vampirovibrionaceae; genus JAIEMW01. The sequence continues at coordinate 6,606 of CAZZIY010000114.1, forward strand.
ATCAGTTACTCAACGATGCACGGGCTGTGTTTCTCTCAGAAGCAGCAAACCTGGAAGCAGAAGAAGACCGACTCAATCTCAGTGAACTGGCTCTAGGCCAAAAAATAAAGAGTAAGCGCCTTGGCCTGATTGGTGAATTAACCCAGATAGATTCTCAGACACAGACCTTAACGCTGCAAGCTGGGCTGGTTCGCGTAACGATTGATGTGGCAGACG